>CAZCVW010000023.1:0-18106 GCA_964502185.1 uncultured Burkholderiales bacterium | reverse complement strand
TCTCAACGCCACGAGGTCCTCCGGCTGTTGGGAAGCCTGCCGCAGGCGACAGTCGCCACGGAGGAGGAGGAGGTCATGACGCTCGCCGACCATCATCGGCTGTACGGGCTGGGTATCGGCTACGTCGACGCGCAGCTGCTCGCGGCGACGCAACTGACCTCCGACGCCGCACTATGGACCGGCGACCGCCGTCTGGCCGCTGTCGCCTCACAACTGGGCTGCGCCACCGACCCGGAAGCCAGCCCCGCCGAACTGCCATAAGACGCGACGGGCGGGTCGTCCCGGCACCAACCCCGGGGCCGCCGCCGCACCGGAGCGGTCCATTACGCGCAGGGCTGGCCGTGGGCCGGTGACCACTTCCTCTTCCATGTCCGCACCCCGGCCCGCAAGGAAATCGACTTCGTCGCCGAGGTCTTCGCCGTCGACACCTGAAGTTCGGCCAAGCGCAACGCGTCGGGAACCCCGATGAGCCAGCGACCCGCTACCGGACGGCCACACCCACGATCGGGGAGTTGAGGGTTCCCCGGGCCGGCGAGCCGAGGCGGGCGGCGGCGCCGAAGGGATACACACGGCCGTCGGAACCGACGATCCAGTAGCCGTTGCCCGTCGCCGTGGGGGCGATCCCGATCACGTCGCCCTTGGCCACGCCGGCGGCGGAGCCGAAGAAGTCGGCGTCACCGAAGTTGAAGATGCCGCCGTCCGACGCCACCAGCCAGTAGCCGGTACCGGTGGGTGTCGGCGCCATGCCGACGATCGCCTGGTTGAGGCGGATCGCACCGGTCGACCCGAAGAACTTGGCGTCCCCGAAGGCGAAGATGCCGCCATCGGAGGCCACCAGCCAGTAGCCCCGGCCGGACGGGGTCGGCGCCATCCCCACGATCGGCTGGTTGAGGCGGAGCGCTCCCGTCGACCCGAAGAATCTGGCGCCACCGAAGGCGAAGATGCCTCCGTCGGAGGCCACCAGCCAGTACCCGTCCCCGTCGGGTGTGGAGGCGACCCCGGCGATCGGCCGGTTCAACCGCAACGCACCGGTGGAGCCGAGGAACTGCGTCGAGCCGAAGTTGAAGACCCCGCCGTCCTCCCCCACCAGCCAGTATCCGGGGCCGGGTCGGGACTTCGTGACGGGCGTCTCGGACCCCGGGCGGCCCGGGCCGGGCGCCGGGTCGGGTTCAACCGCGGTCGGAGCCGGGTTCGTCACGTTCGAGCCCGGGTTGGGGCCGCCCGCCGGGAGGGTGCCCGTCCCGGGATCAGGCGGCGGCTGGAACTTGAGGGCGGCCCCCACGTTGAGCCGACCGGCGGAGAAGTCGGTGCCCGTGGCCCCGACCTGGTCGGCGGTGGCCTCCAGGCGCTCGGCCACTTCGTCGGCGGTCAGGGTGGGGTTGGCCGCCATGACCAGCGCCGCCGCCGCCGACACGAACGGGGCCGCGAACGACGTGCCGTCGGGCACGGCCCAGCAGTTGCAGCCGGCGGCCAGGGTCAGCACGCCTACACCGGGGGCGGCCAGGTCGACCCACGGGCCCCGGTTGGAGAAGGAAGCGGTGACGTCGGCGTCGTCGACGGCGGTGACGCCGAGGACGCCGGGGAAGTGGGCCGGGTAGCTCGGCGCCGTGCGGGACTGGTTCCCGGCGGCGGCCACGATGAGGACGCCCTTGCTCTGGGCGTACCCGATGGCCGAGGCCAGCTCCGAGGACACCTGGTCGGCGTCCCGCGCGTCCTGCTGGAGCGACAGGTTGATGACCCGCACCTTGGCCGTGCCGTTGCTGTAGTCGGCGGCGTAGCGGATGCCCTTGGCGATGTCGGTGGCGAGGCCGGCCCCCTGGCTGTCGAGCACCCGCACGGAGAGGACCCGGGTCGACCAGCCGAGACCGGCGATGCCGATGCCGTTGTCGGGCTGGGCGGCGATGATGCCGGCCACCGCCGTGCCGTGCCCGGAGGGGTCGGGGTTGGGGTCGCCGCTGAAGTCCTGGCCGACGATGACCTTGCCGGTCAGGTCGGGTTGGGTGGCGTCGATGTCGGTGTCGATCACGGCGACGAGCACGTCGGGGTTACCCAACGTCACGCCCCAGGCGTCGACCGCCCCGAGGCGGATCATCTCGTTCTGGCTGAAGTGCTGTGGCTCGGTGCCGTTTCCGAAGGACAGGTCGCAGCCGGCGAAGCACGGCTCGTTGGGGGGCAGGCCGGCGACATGGAAGCGGACGTCGGGTTCCGCCTCGACGACCTCGGCCTTGTCGGCCAGACGCTCCAGCGCCTCGTCGCGGCGGCCCTCGGCCACCTCCAGCGTGAACACGCCGGGGCGGACCTCCGAGACCCGCTCGCCGCCGACCGAGGCGGCCAGGTCGGACTGGGCGCCGTCGCTCAGGGGTCGGGTGAGGCGCACGACCAGACGGTCGCCCTCGTTGGGCCCGGCTCCGTCGACGCTGCTCGGCACGGCCGGATCGCCGGCGTTGGCCGCGGGCGAACCGGCCAGCACCAGGCAGGCCAGCATCCCCGTCACGAGCACGGAGAGGCGCGCCCGGCGCGTTCCCCCTCCGAGAGCCCTGGACATGCGAGTCAAACGTCCTCCTCGGCGACGGCGGCCCCAGCTGCGCCGTCTCCCCCCAGTTGTTCGGCACCACACCCGCCGGAGGCCGCGACGCCCTACGCGAATCGGTCGCAACGGGCGTCCGGCACCCAGTAGTTCTACGCCGAGGGGTACGGAGCCTCCCGGACGCGACGTATCTGATCCGGCCACCTTGACTCCCCGGCGCGGCGCAACCGGAGCGGCGAGGTCACCGGTCAGCCCACTGAGTGGATCGTGCCCGCCGGGACCGTCCCGTGAAGGCTGATGGCGCTGCCGCACGCACGCGACCTCGACCGGGCCAGCATCTACAACCGGGACCTCGCCCACACCCCCGGCTATCTCGACCCGGGCCAGCTCGGCGCCCCCGGCCGGGGCCTGCCCGACTGGCAGGCCCACGCCCTCGGGGCCATGGCCGCCCACCTCGACGAGCAAGGTTGGGAGGTCTTCCACGACCAGGCCGTCAAGGTCACCGGTGCCGCCCCGCCGGGCGGGATCCTTTCCGCCGGCACCGAGATCGCCGGGGCGCTGCGGGCCCGGCGTTACGGCTACCAGGCCGCCATCCTCGTCAGGGTCGACGACTGCGGCGAGATCTACGCCCGCCTCGCCGAAGACGGCGACGTCACCGGCCCGGCGCTGCGGGCCCTGACCGACGACGATTACGACTTGAACGGGGCCACCGTCAACTGTCGGAAGAGCCCGCCCAGCTGTCGGAGGTGTCCGGGTCGAGATCGGCGGGGTCGAAGAGGCTGGGGGCGACGGTCTGGATCAGGCGGGCTTCGAGGATCCGCAGCGCCTGGGGGCGGAGCCTCCCGACTCGCGTGCGGGTGTCGAGCAGCGTCTGGGTGACCAGGTTCGGGCGGTAGAGCAGGGCCACGCCCTGGCCGTGCCACTCGTCGTCGCTCTCATCCGGGCCGGGCCATGGCAGGTACATCAGTCCGTTGACGCCCCCCTGGTCCCGGACAGCACGGGCCTGACCAGCTCCGAGGCCCTGTTCAACGGCGTAGCGCAACGTCACGATCGGGGCGACGAGCCGGTAGGGGTGGGAGTAGCCCCGCGTCCCCGGTGGCTGGGCCACGAAGCCGCACGTATAGCTGCACACCACGCCCAGGGCGTGGAACGCCACCAGCGGCACGTCATGCGGGCCGCCCTCACCCGGTCTCGGTCGGGCGCCCACCGCCTCGAATCCGGAATCGAGGACCGTAGTGTGCCCGAAGGGAACATCGTCGTAGAGATCCCCCTGCGCCGTGTGCGCGGTGACCTCGTCCTGGTAGTAGTCCTCGTCCGGCAATCTCACCGCCAGAGGAGATTAGAGGTCGGGATACACCCCCGGCGGGACCTCCCCGGCCAGCGGCTTCGGGGCGGGCACCACGACCTCCGCGGCGAAGGACGTCGGCATGGCGAACATCTCCCGCTCCAGGCGCTCCACCTCTGCCACCGGGAGACGTCGGGTCCCCGTCGGCAACCGCATCCCGATAATCACTCCCCGGTCGATCCAGTTCCGGACGGTGTTCTCGTGGACGCCCAAACGCTCCGCCGCCTCCCGCAGAGAGATCATCGCCACATTCGCCATGCTTCTATTGTAGATCTTGTAGGTTTTGGAGTCAAGGAATTTCTTTCCGTGGACCAGCCACGCTGTTGGTAATCGTCGTGGCGGCCCGAGCTATCGACGGCCGGAGGGTGGAGAGCTCTTCGTCGCCTCGCTGGAGTGCTGCTCGGCCTTCGTGCAAGAGCCGGGTGATCACCTGGTCGTCCCAACCCTCGTCGGGTCTCCACTGTGGGCCCTCGGCTCACACGCCCATCCTGGCTCCTGACGCGCGATAACGTTCGGCGCGTGTCAGAAAGAGCCTCTTCCGGTAGAGCACCTTGAGGGTCAATCCGTAATAATCGATATTCTGTCGGGTCATCCCCGTGGGACCCGAGGTCATCGAGTCGGTCGACGTGTACCTGGAGAGCCGCCGGGAACGGGCCGGACGCCACTGCACCACCGATCCGCTCTTCGTCCGGCGGGTGAAGGGCGCCTACGTCGCCTTCAACCGCCAGGCCATGGACGCCCTGGTGTCCGGCTGGTTCCGGCGGGCGGGGGTCGCTCCCCACCGGGATCCCTGGCCCACGCCCTGCGCCACACCTACGCCACGCTCCTGGTCGACGCCGGAGCCTCGCTCCCGGAGGTCCAGCGTCTCCTGGGCCACAAGGATCTGTCGACGACGCAGGTGTATTTGAAGGTTGCTGGGCGCGGTTTGGAGGAGGCGGCGCTGTCGAATCCGGCGCGGCGGCTGATTCGAGCGCAACCCGCTGGGGCTCCGTCTGCGGGCGTTTCTCCTAACCTGCCGCCGGTTTAACAGATCCTGTTAAGCGGCGCGCAGGCGCGCCGGCATCGCTCAGAAATGGAACACGCGTTTCTTGTGTGAGTTCATCCGGGAGACGTCCAGACGGCGCGGGTCCTGATCCGTCAAGCCGGGAGGCCGCCGACGGCGATCATGGAGCCGTCGGTGGCGGCTTGGCGGATGGGCACGACGGCCTGGTACGCCGGCGAGTGGTACCAGGCCAGCGCGGCGTCCATAGTGGCGAACTCGGTCATCACCGTTCGGCTGCCGAAGGCGTCGCCTTCGAGGACCTCGGTGGCGCCGCCGCGGACCAGGATCTTGCCGTTGTGCTGGGCGATGGGGGCGAGGGCGGTGGGCGCGTACTTCGTCGCGTGGGTGTCGGGGTCGAGCATCTCCATGGTGGCCACGATGTAGCCCGATCCCGGCGTGAACGCCTCGCCTGTCCCGTCGACGGCGATGGCGCTGCCGGTGGTGGCGGCCAGCCGGAAGGGCAGGATCTCCTGGTACTCCGGGGAGCGGTACCAGCCCAGGGCCGTGTCCATGTCGGGGAAGCCGAGGATCACGGTGTGAGGCGAGAACCGCTTCCCCTCCAGGATCTCGGCGCGCATCGTGGCCAACAGGGCGCCGCCGTGGTCGAAGATCGTGCGCCTCACCCGGGACACGTACCGCTCCATGTAGGCGGCCTCGTCGTGGACCTCCATGGTGGCGACAACAAAGGCGGGCATCAGCGTCCACCCTCGGCCAGAGCGGGGCGTCTGGCCGTCTCGTGGATGGGGCGCGATGGTAAAGGCCAGGGCGGCCGCCACCAATTCGAGACGGCCTCCGGGCCGAGGTCGGCGGGATATTGGGCTACGGCGCTGTGGTCGGGACGCGCTGCTCGTCTTCCGAAATGTCCGGAATGTCCTCCCTAATAGTTCCGAAATGGTCCCGATGGGCCATGTCCGCCGGAGAGGCGACGAACCGATACTGAGAAGGTCCGGCGTTGGTGTCGGCCCCAATCCGGAGACGACATTGCCCGGACGCGCCCCTTTGCGCAAGGCTGGTTTCCATCGCCCTCTCGGCGCTCATCGTCCTGAGCACGGCCGCGTGCAAGAAAGACGGAGGCGACGCGGCGGCCTGATCGGCGAGCCCGCTGGCCGACGAGACCGAGACCCACCGAGGGCGGCAAGCGCCCTCGGATCAGAAGAACTTGCAGTACCCCACGGCGGCGCAGCCGCCGTAGCTGTGGCCGATGACGATCCTCACGGGGGACCCTTTGGCCGCCGGTGATCCGTTGGCCGGCTCCTGGAAGACAACCGTGTTGAACCGGTTGAAGTCCCCGGTGACGCTGTGCTCGACGAAGACCACGAAGCCGGCGGCGTGGAGGGCCGCTGCCGCCCCTGTGGCGGAGAGGCCGCTCCGACGGAACCTCGAGACGGGACTCTTGGGCCTTATCGGTGGCAGAGGACCGGGTACTTGAACTTGGGTCATGGAGGCGGTCCTCGGTTCCGAGCCGCCCAAAATGGTCATGACGGGCCATAGCTATCCGGGTGGCGACTAGCGGATGGTGGGAAGTGTCCGGCGTGGTGTCGGCCCCTATCTGGAGGCGGCATGCACGGACGGACCCGCGGACACGCTCTGGTGCTCGGCCTCTCGGCGCTGCTGGTCGTGAGCACGGCGGCGTGCAAGAAGGACGGCGACGACGGCGCTCAGGGCGGCAAGGTCAAGAACACGACCAGCAGCGTGACGTCGACCACTGCTCAGGCCGGCGCCGCCGGAGCGTGGACCGGGACGGTCACCACCGATTACAGGAACTCCGGCAGCGTCGGCGACCAGCAGAGCGTTTCGACCGGAGGGGTGGCCTACACCGACCTCGTCGCGTTGCCAGCGGGCCAGACCGAGGAATACTCCGCGGTCACGGCCGGCAAAGGGAAGACGAGCGATACGCACTACTGCAGCGTCACCGGTGGCCAGACCACCATGGTCTCGACCTGGACGGCGGCGGGGCGGGACCCCAACAACAACGGTGAGACCAGGGCCTCGCTCATCATCAGCGACGTCGTAGACGCCGTCACAGGAGCGCGGGGCACCACCATCACACCGTCCCGGCTGGCGCTCGTGGCGGACCTCAACGAGCCCTGCGGCAGCCAGCCGCAGACGAGTCTCAACGTCATCGTCGGCGGGTTCGAAAGCGCGGATAACGGCCGGCCCGGCGCCCCCATACCCGACGACGACCCGGACCCCGGCCATCTCGCCGGCACGGTCACCTACACCCTCACCTCCCCGCCGTACCCGTTGCGCTTCCCGCCCGACGGCGAATGGCGCTACACGATCACCTACGACCTGCGCCGCGAGGCCGGCGAAGTCTTGGACAGCGACGGCGACGGACGAAGCGACATTGTCGAGGGCGCACCCGACACGGACACCGACGGCGACGGGCTTCCCGACTATTTGGATTTCGACAGCGACAACGACGAGCTGGCCGACTCCTTAGAAGGCGACGGCGACAACGACGACGACGGGATCCCGGACTGGCGTGATCCTGATGCGCTCTGCGAGAGGCATCACAGCGCCATCGAGTACGGGGGCGGGAACCCGGGTGTGCTGTTCGGTTTGTCGGCGGCGGTGAAGTGGTGCTCTGACGGTGAGAAGGCCGAGGTGAGCGGGACTCCGGACGCCACCCGTTACCTGTTCCCTGACGGTGTCGGGAAGGACGAAGGCCTCTTCACCGTGCCGCTCGAGGCCTATCTGGGGATCGAGTTCCAGGAGAAGGCCGGTGAGCTGCAACATCTTTCGGAACGGTCCGGTGGCAGCACCCGGGTGACGCTCGACTCGCCGGGGTTCGAGGCGTGCGTGAGCGCGGTCGACATCATCTCACTCGTTCCGCCAGTGAAGGTCCTGATGAAATCATCCAAATGGGCGAAGCTCGATGCGATAGAGCGCACCGCGTTGCTGCGCAACATCAAGGACACGTTCTCCCTCCCGGCGGGAGTGCTCAAATACTTCGGTGACCATGGGGCGGCGGCCAACGACATGTTCCTGAGAATCCTCGGAGCGGGCACGAAGGTCCTGGCCGGGATGAGCCTCGAGAAGCTCGACGACGCTACCGACGTCTGCATAGACGTCTGGGATCCGACCGTGATCTTCACACTGAACAGCGACGGGACCGCCACCGCCGCCGTCGACCACGGCGTGGAATTCTTCAGTCCGAGCACAGAGGAGCGGTCACCGCTAACGACGAGCTGACTCAAACCCAGCATCGGAGGCTAGGTACTACATGAGTGACGCAGACGTGGGGTGCGCCCAGGGGGAGCCGGGGTCGATGAACACCGAGCCGACGCCGTTGAATCGGCACCAGTCGGCCACCGCGGCGGCGATGAACTCGGGGCCGTTGTCGAAGCGGACGAACGCTGGCGCGCCCCTGGTGGCGGTGAGGCGGTCGAGGGTGGCGACGACCTTGTCGGCGTCGATGGAGCGGTCCACGACGATGGCGGGGCACTCGCGGGTGTACTCGTCGACGACGTTGAGGAGCTTGAGGGTGCGACCGTTGACGGTGGTGTCGAACTGGAAGTCGAGCGCCCACAGGGCGTTCGGGGCGATCGGGCACATGGCCCCCACGGCGGTGCCGATCCCGCGGTGGGGCTTCTTACGCTTGCGGTACGGCACCTTGAGTCCTTCCTCGCGCCAGAGGCGCTGGATCCGCTTGTCGTTGACGACCCGCCCCTCCCGGCGGGCAGCCTTGGCGGCACGCCGCCACCCCCACCTCGGTCGCTCCTTCGAGAACGCCCGGAGGAACGCCCGCAGCTCGGCTTCCTCGTCCGAGGGTGTCGGCGGGTCGAGCCGTTGGGTCGAGCGGTGTTGGCCGACAACCCTGCATGCCCGACGCTGGGAGACCCCGAACCGTTCCCGCAGCATCCTCACGGCGCTACGGCGACGGTTCGGGGTCAGAAGTTTCCCTCAGCCAGCTCCTTGAGCATCGACTTGTCCAGCTCGGCCTCCGCCAACAGCTTCTTCAGCCGGGCGTTCTCGCCCTCGAGCTCCTTGAGGCGCTTCGCGTCGCTGGCCTCCATACCGCCGTACTGCGCGACCCACCGGTGCCAGGTCGACTCGGCGATCTGCAGATGCCGGCACACCCCATCGAGCTCGGTCCCGCCGGCGAGGAGCTTGTTCCCCTCAGCGAGCTTGCGGATTATCTGGTCGGGCGTATGCCGACGTCGGGTCATGGTGGCGTCCTCCTTGCCCCATCTTGGGGCAACGGACTCCCACACCACCCGGACTGTTGATCGCCGCCGCGGCCGAAGCCGCGGGCCTGGTCGTGCTCCACTACGACCACGACTTCGACCTCATCGCCGGGATCACCGGCCAGCCCACCGAGTGGATCGTGCCCGCCGGGACCGTCCCGTGAGTTGACCTAAACCTAAACGCCAGCGCGCCCGGCCGCTGCGCTTTCTGTGACCGCTTGTGCCGCTGAGAGCGGCATGAACGGTCACAGATTCGGCCGCGGACCGTTCAGTCCGGTGGTGCCGGCCCGGTAGCCGACACACTGGCCACACCCGCCAGACTCGTCAGCTGCTCGGTCACGTCGGCTCGCCCGGCCTCGCCGAGATCCCGTTCGAACACGATGCCGACCGAGCGCGGCCCATAGTCCGCTTCGGTGACCGCCACCCCGTCGAGGTCGGCCAGCGCCGCGGCCAAGCGACGGAGGTCCCCGTCGCTGGAGTTCTGCGCGGCGGTGACCCACAGATCCGTCCCGTTGACCGGAAAGTAGACCTCGGCGGTGATCTTCTCGCCGGACGGATCATCGTTGACACTATCTTCGCCCGTGTCGGACCCGCATCCCGTACCCACCAGTGCGACCAGGAGCATTCCAGCGAACAATGTCGTGTGACGGCTCATCGGTACGTCACCGCCAGGCGGAGCCGGGCGGGGAGCAATTCCGGACCCGGCGCAGGGGCGCCCCACACGGTGGCGCCCGCCACCTGGGCCGCTTCGCCTCTCGGGGCGGTCTTGCCATCGGGGGCGAGCCAGAGAGTGACGAAGCGCTGGTCCTCCAGGCGTGGGTGGATCCAACCGCTTAGTCCCCGGTATGCCCAGCCGTCGGAGGCGTCGGCCAGCTTGGGCGGCCCACCGTCCCCGGCTGACTCGGCGACGATGTCGGTCTGCATTGATGCCCGCATCATCTGCGGTTCCTTCACTTCGATGCTGGCTCCGGGACTCCAGTTGTAAGTCGTGCCGGCCTCGGAATTGACCTCAGCCAGGAGTCGGACCAAGCGGTGTCCCTCACCACCCTCAGCTTCGGCCGTCCATTTCCACACGTACTGGCTCAACTCTGTGTTCTTGACTGGATCGAAGATAGGACCGATCTCCAAGCGGTAGACGTCGAAGCAGCCGACCGTCCGCACGCCGTCACGCCGTTGACCGAGGCAGACGGTGCGTGTGCCCGGGCGCACCGAAGGCTCTGCCGCCGCCTCCGTCAGTGCCGGCCCGCCCTGTCCTGAGGCTGACTGGAGCGAGAGCAACGGCAGCCCGAGCGCGGATGCGAGAGCGACGGCCCGCCAAGAGTTCATTGGCTGATCCAGATTTCGGCCATTCCGTTGCGCCGAGCGGCTTCGCCGGGACCGAACTGCCACACCGCCGCCCCCAACGCTTGAATCGATTCGCCGGCCCGTGCCCCGCCCGCCTCTGTCAGCCACGACGAGTGGAACACGCTGCGGCCTGACCACGGGTGGATCCGGCCGGGATAGACGTTCCAGGAGGACGACAGCCCGAAGCCGTTCCAGCCGGCGCTGACGGAGACCGTCGCCGGATTTCCGTGCTCGGCGTCGGCGCCGGGGGACCAGTCGATGGCCTCGCCTGCTGGTTGCTCAGCCCGGCCCTTCACGCGGTGGAGCCGGTGGCCGTCTTTGCCGATTGCGAACACACTGAAACCTTCTCCGACGTAGCCGTTGCCGTCCTGGTCGGTCTCGTCGTCGAAGCGCCGGGCCCCGAAGCACCCTTTGAGGTCGGCCTTCTTGGCGTCGTTCTCCGAGGGGTACACGCAGTAGCTGAACAGCCCTGCCTTTCGAGCGACCCGAGTTGTCTGCCCCGTAGGTAGGGCGCCGACGGGGGAGAAACGGGCGTCGGCGGGCGTTATGACGGATTTGGCCGGAATTTCTCGGATGGACAGCCGGCCCTCGGCCCGGGCCAGGCGTTTGGGAATGTCAACCCCGACGTTCCATGCGCCGCCGCGACCGTGGCTATTACTCGGGCTTTACGCCGCGTTAAACACCCGCCGGTGCGGGTTTCACGGCCAGTCCCACGACCCCGCCCTTGTAGTCGGGCACGGCCTCGGGGACGCTGCCGAGCCGGGGGGCGTCCCCGAAGGGCACCACCAGGCCGGCGGCCGTCACGATCAGGTATCCGGCGCCGGTGCGGGTGGGACGGAGGTCGGCCGCGGGACCCTGCACCTTCTCCCCCGGCAGCGAACCGAAGAAGGCGGCGTCGCCAAAGCTGAAGAGCCCGCCGTCGGCGGCCAGCAGCCAATAGCCGCCACCCCCCGGGGTCGACGCCATCGCCACGATGGGCTGGTTCAGCTTGATATTGCCCGTCGAACCGAAGAAGGCGGCGTCGCCGTAACTGAAGATCCCCCCGTCGGAGGCCACCAGCCAGTAGCCCCGGCCGCTCGGAGTCGGGGCCATGCCGACCACGGGCTTGTTGAGCTTGATATCGCCCGTCGAACCGGAGAAGGCGGCGTCGCCGTAGCTGAAGATCCCGCCGTCGGAGGCGACCAGCCAGTAGCCCTGGCCGCTCGGAGTCGGGGCCATGCCCACGACCGGTTGGTTGAGCGTGATGGCTCCCGTCGAGCCGGAGAAAGCGGCGTCGCCGTAGCTGAAGATCCCGCCGTCGGTGGCCACCATCCAGTACCCGGCGCCGCTGGGCGTGCCGGTCATGCCGACGATGGGCCTGTTGAGCTTGATGTTGCCCGTCGACCCGTAGAACTGGGCCTCCCCGAAGCTGAAGATCCCGCCGTCGGGCCCGGCCACCCAGTAGCCCGACAGGCCGCCGCTCGGGTTGTTCACCACCCGGAACCAGTCGGACCGGATCCCCTGGGGCCGGGCCAGCGACGAGTACGGGTACAGGAGCCGCAGCTCGCCGCCGGTCATCGTGGCCCTGCCCTGGCTGCCCCGCAGGACGAGTTGGGTGACCCGCCCGCCCATGGAACCGAGCCCGTTGCGCCTGGTCACGTCCACGGCCAGCAGCTTCCCGATCTCCGGGCGGGCCGCTTCGATGACCTCGACGGGCACTTTGGCCGTCCAGTTGCGGCTCGGGTTCTGCTCGGTGGCGTCGCCCTCGTCGACCACCGCCGGGAACGTCCCACCGGCCGTATAGCCCCCCGTCGACGAAGAGAACTCGGTGCGGGCGACGGCCCCGGTGGTGGTGAAGACCCGGACCTCGCCCCGGGTCTCGTCCACCGCCCGGTTGGTGGTGGCCGCCTCGAGGTCCCGGAACCCGGTGGCGTCCTGCTCGGCCCGGCCGGAGTACACCTGGCAGGTGGTCGTGTCGCACGTCTTGGCCCACGCCGAACGCTGCTCGGCGGCCGCGTAGGACCGGGCGGCCACGGCCTGGGCCCGCAGCGAGTGCATGCCCTGGCCGCCGGCGAGCGTTCCCCACGAGGACGGCGACTCCCGGGGGACGACACCCTTCAGGTATCCGTCCATGTCGAGCCGGTTGACGGCCGCCGCCCGACCGTCCGCCTCCACGGCCAGGACGTCGCCCCGCAACCAGCGCACCATCCCGCTGGGCTCGCACAGCTGGACGTTGTCGGTCCGGTCGTCGCTGCGGACCTCGGGCGAGAACGTGACCGGCCCGACGACGGTGGCCACCGGCGCCCACGGCCCGCCGCAGTTGGTGCCCTGATCGACCCGGAAGGTGTTCGGCGCGATGCGCACCGCCCGCAGCGACGAAAACGCGCCCGCCTTCGCGCTGGTCTGCAGGCGCCCCTTCTCCTGGAAGACGATCAGGTCGAGCCCGTCGAACTTGGTGAGCTGGACGGTGATCCCCGGCTCCGGCACGGACCCCATCCGGGTGCCGCCGTAGTAGTGATCGAGGATCCGGCCGTACTCCCAACCCTGCAGGGCGTAACCGAGCGAGCCGAACTGGCCCATGCCCCGGCCGTGACCGTAGCCCTGGCCGACGAGATCGACAGTGGCGCCGGGGAAGGCCCCCGCCGGCGTGGGGGTCGAGCCCGCCACCACCACGGAACCACCCGCCGCCAGGCCGAGGGCGAGGGCGAGGCGCGTCGCGACCCGGGCGATCCGGTTTGGGGCGATCCGGCTGGGTTTCACGGGCGCACGGCGGGCTGTCACGGGCGCAGCCCCAGGTCGACGGCGGTGTTCGGGGCCTTCTGGGTGGCGTCGGCGCCGTGGAAGCGGGCGTCGCCGAAGCTCAGGATCCCGCCGCCGGAGTCGGCTACGTAGTAGCCGAGCCCGCTGGGCGTCGTCCGCACCTGGACGCTCCCGGGATAGTTCTTGGGTCCCAGGCCCGGGACCGACCCGTAGAACGGGACCTTGAAGGCGAACATGCCGCCGTCCCGGGCGACGAGCCAGTAGCCCTGGCCGTCCTTGGCCGGGGCCATGGACACGACCGGCGAGTTGAGCTTGATGTTGCCCGTCGACCCGAAGAAGGCGGCGTCGCCGTAGGCGAAGATGCCACCGTCGGACGCCACCAGCCAATAGCCCTTCCCCGTCGGCGTCGTGGCCATGCCCACGATGGGCTGGTTCAGTTTGATGTTGCCGGTCGAACCGAAGAACCCGGCGTCGCCGAAGGCGAAGATGCCGCCGTCGGACGCCACCAGCCAGTAGCCCTTCCCGGTCGGCGTCGCTTCCAGGCGGACCACCGGCTTGTTGAGCTTGATGTTGCCGGTGGACCCGAAGAACTTGGCGTCGCCGAAGGAGAAGACGCCCCCGTCGCCGCCGAGGATCCAGTAGCCGTTGCCCGTCGGGGTCGGCGCCAGGCCCGACACCGGAGCATTGAGCTTCTGGCCGGCCAGGGAGCCCAGCGAGGACGCGTCGCCGAACGGAAGGATCCGGCCGTCGGCGGTGGCCGTCCAATAGCCCCTGGTGGCGGTGTGGGCCACCGACACCGAACCGGCCACCGAGCGGCGCAGACCGGGCAGCAGGGGGTACAGACGGTCGCCCGGGCAGGCGGTGCTCCCGACGTCCCGGTGACCGGCCAGGTTGGGGAACGTGCGGGTCACGCCGTCGGTCCCGGTGAAGGGGTCGTTGGCCTCGGGGTTGATGTCGTGGCGGTCGGCCTTCCAGGCCATCATGCGCTGGACGGCGTTCATGGCCGGCGAGCTGGGCTCGACCGACGTGAAGTCGCCCATCACCGCTACCGCCGCCGAACCGAAGTTGTAGCCCGCGGCGTGGGCGCCCACGACGCCGTTGCCCTGCTCGTCCTCGCCGGTGGGCATCTCGCCCTTGGCGTAGCTGCGGGCAGAACGGCCCTCGTAGATCCGGCCCTTCGGGTCGACGAGGAAGTTGTACCCGATGTCGTCCCAGCCGTTGCCCTGGGTGTGGTAGGCGTAGATCGCCCGCACGGTGGAGGCCGGGTCCGGGTCCGATTCGCCGGGCGACGTGACGGTGTGGTGCACGAACAGCTTGGTGACGGGGGCGAACTTGGGCTCGCCCTTGCGCAACGACTCGTCGGCACCCCACTCGCTCCGGGTGACGACGTCGGGCTGGGGCACCGCCTCACCCTCGAGGGGGTCGTCGTTCGGGTCGTTGGCCGTGGTGCCGCCCCCTTCGTCTTCGTTGACCTGCGCCTCTTCCTTGGGCGGCGGGTCGGCGGCGTGGGCCGGGCCGGCCTTGGCCAGCACCCACGGCCGGGGGCCGAACCGGGCGTCGACGGCCACGATCTCGATCTGGCGGGCGTCCCCGGTGGCCCGGGCCTGGAACCGCCTGGCGCCGTCCACCCGGACGAGTTGCGACATGACCTTGCCCGTCGTCCCGCCATCGGTCATGTCGTGATCGACCAGCATCGACTGCCACGGGCCCCAGCCGCCGCCAGAGCTGTCGGTCAGGTCCGCGGCGGCGACCCGGAGGTGGACCAGGGCGTCCTCGCGGCCGGCCCAGCGCAGGGCGACGTGGGAAAGCGGGAACTCGGACCCGACCACGTCGCCGGCGGGCCCGGGCACGGCCGGACCGGAAAGAGCCGCGGCCGTGAAGCCGGAGGTCGGAGCGGCGTCCGCCCCGGCGGGGAGCACGGCGAACCGTGTCTCGGGCGCGCCCCGGGCCAGCTGCACGGGAGCAAGGACGCCGGCACCGGCCAGAACCGCGACCACTCCGATGCGCCAAAGCCGGGACGCCGCGTAACGGCGGGGGATGAGCATCAGGAAATCGCTCCGTCGTCGTGGGGCAAGTGATTCATGATGCGAATGACCATCATGCAGCACTCGGCGGGGCGCGTCGTGGACCCGCCGAAGCTCGACCGCGCGAACCCTAGCGAAAGAGAAGAGACCAGAGATACCAGTGCGGACACCCGTTCGTCCTTTATGTGGAGATTGTGTTCCGCTTGTAAGGAGTATCGGCCAGCGTCCCCGGCAGCTTGAGGGGCCTGGAGTAGCTTTCCTGGATCGCTAACAAGCCTCGGAAGCCGTCCCGCACGATCACGCCCCACGGCACCCTGACCGGGCGTCTGCGCGACATCTTCAGCTACCGCGAGCTGCTGGCGAACCTCGTCCGCATGGAGCTGCGGGCCAAGTACAAGGCCAGCGCCCTCGGTTTCGCCTGGTCCCTGCTCAACCCGGCCATGTACCTGGTGGTGTTCTACGTCGCCTTCGACGTGATCCTGGGCGGCGGCATCCCCCGCTTCCCGATCTACCTGCTGTCCGGGCTGCTGGTCTGGAACTTCTTCACCGCCGCCCTCAACGCCGGGACCGGGTCGATCGTGGCCGCCGCCGGCCTCGTCAACAAGGTCTGGTTCCCCCGCGAGATCCTGCCCCTGGCCTCGGTGGGCGCCGCCCTCGTCCACTTCTTCCTGCAGTTCTCGGTGCTGGCCGTGACGCTGCTCGGGTTGCGTCACCCCGTCGGGGTCCGGTTCCTGCCTCTCGTGCCGCTTGCCCTCATCGCCGTCGTGGTGCTGGTTTCCGCCATATCCCTGCTCACGGCGGTGGCCAACGTTTACCTGCGAGACATTCAGCACTTCGTCGAGCTCGCGCTCCTGGCCTGGTTCTGGTTGACGCCCATCGTCTTCCTGGTGACCCAGATCAGCACGAAGGTCAGCGGCCGGATGTGGATACCGCTGCTCAACCCGGTGACTTCCATCGTCCTCACGTTCCAGGCCGCCTTCTACGGGGATTACAAGGCAACCGAGAACTTCACCCCCGCCTCCTTCAGCGTGGGGTTCCACCTGCGCAACATCTCCGTAGTGCTCCTCATCTCATCCGTGTTGCTCGTGATCGCCCTCCAGGTCTTCCGGCGCCTCGAGGGCAACATGGCCGAGGAGCTCTGATGGCGGCCGCCATCGAGGTCGAGCACCTCAACAAGACGTTCCGCCTCTACAAAGAGAAGGCCACCTCCGTCAAGGAGCGGGTGCTGCACCTCGGGCGCAACCGCTACCAGGTCCTCGAGGCGCTCTCCGACATCAACCTGTCCGTGGAAGCGGGCCAGACCGTGGGCCTCCTCGGGCACAACGGGTCGGGCAAGTCCACGCTGCTCAAGTGCATGGCGGGCATCATCCAGCCCACCAGCGGCACCGTCCGCACGGTCGGCCGCCTCGCCGCTCTCCTCGAACTCGGCGCCGGGTTCCACCCGGAGCTCACCGGGCGGGAGAACGTCTACCTGAACGCCTCCATCCTCGGCCTGCGCAAGGTCGAGGTGGACAAGGTCTTCGACGAGATCGTCTCCTTCGCCGGGCTCGAGCAGTTCATCGACGGGCCCGTCAAGCACTACTCGTCGGGCATGTACGTGCGCCTCGGCTTCGCCGTGGCCATCAACGTCGACCCCGAGATCCTACTCGTCGACGAGGTCCTCTCGGTGGGCGACGAGTCCTTCCAGCGCAAGTGCATCGACAAGGTGCGGGCCTTCCAGGCCGAGGGGCGCACCATCGTGGTCGTCACCCACGCCGCCGACCTGGTGCGGGAGATGTGCCAGTGGGCCGCCGCCCTCGACCACGGCACGGTGATCGCCCACGGCGACCCCAACGACGTGATCCGCACCTACCGGGAACGGCTCCTCCAGGGCATCGCCGAAGGCCAGGAGGTCGACCCGGAGCTCGTGCGCTCCGAGCTGTCCCCCCTGTGGGGCAAGGCCCGGATCGTCGAGGCCGACTTCGTCTACGCCGAGCCGGGCCAGCTCGAGGTGAGCCCCGGCGACCCCCTCCGGTTCGAGGTGACCATCGAGGCGGACGAGCCGGTCAGCGACGTCGTGGTCGGCCTCGCCCTCTACGGCCCCCTTGGCCATCTGATCTTCGGAACCAACACCGAGCACCACGGCGTCGACCTCGGCACCATCTCGGGGCCGAGGAAGATCACCTTCAACTTCGAGGAGTTGCCCCTCCTCGACGGTTCCTACGGCGTCACCGTCGGGCTCCACACCCAGGGCGGCCTCGTCTACGACTTCTGGGAGCAGCGCCGCCACGTCGAGGTCGCCGCCCCGGGCCGTGACATCGGCCTGGTCCGCCTGCCGGTGAAAGTCACGGTCGACCAGGCCTAGCGGCGATTTTCTCGTTGCTCTCAGGACCGAAAAAGCGCGCTCACAACAATGAGATTTTTCTGGCCCTTTCGCCGGCCTACGCCATCCCGACGATCGGGAAATTGAGCTTCTGCCGGCCGGCCGAGCCGCAGAACTGGGCGTCGCCGAAGCTGAAGATCCCGCCGTCGTCGGCCACGAACCAGTAGCCGGCCCCGGTCGGGGTGGCCCGCATGGCCACGATCGGCCGGGTCAGCTTCAGGTTCCCGGCCGAGCCGAAGAACTGGGCCTTGCCGAAGGTGAAGATGCCGCCGTCCCGGGCGACGAACGAGTAGCCCTCACCCGAAGGGTGGGTGGCCATGCCGGCGATCGGCGAGTTCAGCCTGATGGCGCCGGTGGAGCCGTAGAACTTGGCGTCACCGAAGCTGAAGATGCCGCCGTCGGAGGCCACCATCCAGTAGCCCTTGCCGCTCGGCGTCGGCGCCATCCCGACGATGGGCTGGTTCAGCTTGATGGCCCCGGTGGAGCCGTAGAACTTGGCATCACCGAAGCTGAAGATGCCGCCGTCGGAGGCG
>CAZCVW010000022.1:5548-18766 GCA_964502185.1 uncultured Burkholderiales bacterium | reverse complement strand
ACTCCCGCGGATGGGCGACCCTCAGCTCACACAGCCACGTGAACGATCGGGGCTAATTGATCAGGTTAAGCCGGGGCCGGGCCCCGGCAGGCCGGTGCCACCGTTGTCATTAGGCCCGTCGCAGTTTGGAGTCCCGCCACCGGTCGACCCGCTACCGGGGCAAGGACTTGTGGCGAACGCCGTGCCGGTTCCGAAAACGATGGACACGGCGAAAAGAAGGGGCAGGGATCGCTTGAGCAGTCGCATGAAGCAGCTCCTTTTAGTGGTGTTCGGTAAGTATACCGGCACCCATCACAGCCGCAAGGGGAGCACTCACGCCCGCGAAAAACACCGGTCACCTAGGATGGCCCCTCGGTAGTAGCCATTTACTCACCAGGGGGCGGCGATGGGCCCGGATGACATCGTCATCGAGCTGTTGAGCGAGCCGCAGCCGGGGGATCCCTACCCGCCCTACCACGCCTTGCGGGAGCAGGCGCCCAACCATCCGAACATGCTCGGGTGCGGTTCGTCTCCAGCCACGCCGGGGTGCACCGAGCTGAGGCGCTCCCACGACTCACCACCGGGTTCGGGCTGGCCGACGAGAGCTTCACCGACCGGCCGTTTCAAGCACACCCGGCTCCGGCGGCTGGTCGGCTTGGCGTTCTCGCCCCGCCACGTCGAAGGGGTCGTGCCCAAGCTGCTCTTCAGCATCATGGCGGCCGGCAACGAGACGACCACCAGCCTCATCAGCTCGGGGTAGCCTTTGCCGGCCATCTGCTCCCAGCGCATCTCGGCGTTGAAGCCGAATGCGGTGTTGTAAAAGAACTTGGAAGGCGGAATGTCCTTCACCAGGGGGGACTAAACTTTGGTCCCGGCCTTCTTTGTCGTCGTAGTTGCGTTCGCCTCCGGGTCCGACTTGTCGGAGGTGCAGGCGCTCAGTAGCGCCCCGGATCCGACGCCCCGTCCTGCGAGCTCGAGGAATCGCCGACGTGCGAGGCCTCGTTCCTTCGCTGCCCGCCACACCTGCTCATCAGCGCGGCCTCGTCATAGCCTGCCTGATCGAGTTGCTCATCAGCGCATTTCACTTCTTCGTGTTGTGGGCCCTTGAGACGATGCCCGCCTTATCCGCTGGGCGGGACTGTCGCCTACGAGTCTTCCGGGACGCCCGTCCCGACGGCCACAGTCGCGTCGATTCCTGACTCGCCTGCTGGGCACCGGCGCCTCTTCCGAACCAGCATCAGAACGCCCACGACGAAGGCGACCTGCAGCAACGAGGCTGTCGTGTCATACAACCCGAAGCCCTCCCCGTGTATGTAGTACCCCTTCGATGGTCCAGGGGTTGACATCGCAGCGTCCATGATCTCGTCCATGGACCTCGCTTTCGGCATACCAGGCACGCCTGTGGTGCGCGAAAGGACCCATGTAACGACCACCGCGGCGTTGGCCACGGCTCCTCCGATCAGCATCGACCACGGGACGCTTCGGACCAAGAGGATGACAGCCCCCAACCAGAGCTGCACAGTGGCAACCAGGACGAAGAAGACGAGGACTCGGGTGAGCTCATAATGGGCCCAGGCAGCCCAGACGTGAATCGCGCCGGCGCCGAGGGACGCTGCGACGAGACCATTCTTGATGAAACCATTCTGAATGGTGCACTCATCCGGCGATGCTTCCTCCGGAGCCCCCATGCTGACTTCCCCCGTCTCGCTCGCGTAACCGGCCTAATCCCGTAGCTTGGGCTGTGGCGGCCGAGCCTCAGCTCCAGCCCCAATAACAAGGTTGACCCCGCCCAGTTGCAGGCGGGGTCAACCCGATCACTCTTAGTGTAACTGGATGCTCTCCGAAAGAGAAGTCACCTTCTCCTTCGATGAGTGCCCGGTTAGTCCGTCCTCGTCACGGTGCCGTCAGACAGGCAGCCGTTGGGCGGAGCCGTGAATTCGACCGGGATCTGCCCTCTGGTCCGCTGCTTCGGAGCCTTGGTGAACATCGTCATGAACTCAGCATTGTCGTCGTAGTCGATGTTTCGGGCCCGCTCCTGGGGACGGTCGTACGCACCCGGGCTGTGCAGGTAGGTCATGTTCTGTTCCCAGTCAAGGGTGACGTCACAACCGATGTATTCTCTGATGCTTCCCCGCAGGCTCGTGATGAACGTCGGCGGGTGAGTGTGCCAAACGAACTGCCAACGGGGTGCCACCATCCAGTCCATGGAGATGGTCATGGTGCCCTTTTCGTGGTCCCAGGGAATGTCGGTAGCGGCGGGGCCACGAGCATACTCGTGGTGCTTGAAACCTTTAGTGGAAGGGGCAATGCACGCACCCCGGACGAATGCGTCATCGGCCTGGGGGAGGGTGTTGAACGCGGCGTCAGGGCTGACATCGATATAGGTGGCGATGACCTGGACCGGTTCCTGCCCGGCGTTCGTGACCCGCAGACCGTGGGGAGCCGTGGAGCCATCACGGTAGTACGCCTTACCGTTGTCCCACGACACCATTTCCGAGCCGCAGTTTTCGTACGTGCTCAGGGAACCACCCTCAACCATCATGATCGACTGCGGACCCTGGTGCGTGGGCCACAATCCATCCCAACCCGGTTGGATGATGTACCGCTGCGTAACGAGACTCTTCCCCTGGTGCGCCGTAATCTTCACAGTTTCCTGGGATTCGGCAGAGCCCCACTCTGTCCAAACGAACCCGAAAACCTCACCGGGCCCGAAGGACGCCTTTGCGACCCCTACCGAAGTGAGTGACCCGGCTAAAGCGGCGAGACCAAGTAGCGCTATGTGCTTTCGCGTTTTCCGCATGTAGCTCCCCCTGTGGCGTTGAGATCTGCGATTCTGTTTTGAGAACTGCATTTGTGGTTCTTACGGAATTGTGGGCGCTCGGAAATCGAGGAAGCCCGCGGCAACTACCTTGCAGCGGCCGCCTATGCCTCCCCGAATGCCGACTCACCCTCTCCCGTGTCCGCCACCGCAGGTGCGGCGCCGCAGGCATGGCGCAACATCCACACCCGCATTCGGAGAGTATTCGCTCGTCATAGTCGACGTCAAGGATTGTACCGACAATCGGCGCCGGGAGGCTGTCCCGACCGTTGTTGTTTTGGGGTGATGGCCCCACTTGGTTTCAGGCGGTTGAACTCATTGATCAGTTGTGGCCGTGATGATGACGGGGGCGGCGGTGGAAGCCTTGTCTGATGCTCGGTGTGACTGGCCCGTGGTGCCCTTACGTGATCTGTCGGCCGGGCTTCCTCGCCGTCGACGCGCCCGACCGGTCGGGCGGAGTGACCTCATACCCCTCCTCCTGGCCCCGGACTCGGGCTCCGGCGGTCCCGCACCGTTCGCCGGAGCGCACCAGGAGGTCGGCGACGGTGGATGCGCCGGGGTCGCCGAGGAGAACCGTGTAGTGGGTGGTGTCAGCCACGGTGTGCTCGACGACGCCGGGCAGGATGCTCCGGATCTGGCCGAGGGCATCGTCGGAGACGACGGGCGGGTCGACGGAGGTGAGACCCCTCTCGGCCCGGACCATCACCACCGGGATCCGCTGCCCGGCCAGGATCCGCAGCCGAGCCTCGACCGGAACGGGCCGGGACATGTCGGCGAAGTCGGCCCGAACCGCCACCTCGTCGGCCTTGGGCCGGAACCGGCGGTCCCCGGTGTCGGCGAGGTCGTCGGCAAGGAAAGCCTCCACCCATCGCCCCCAACCGGACCGACCGTCGGCGTGGCGGAAGTAGGGAAGGCCCCGCCAGTAGTCGAGGTAGGCGCCCGGGTTGCTGAAGCTCAGGCGCAACCGGGCGAGCACCGGACCGAGGATCCGCTCCAGGGCCGCATCGGGATCGGTGTGCGGAAGAGGCTGGGGCTGACCCCCGTCGAGGAGCAAGACGCCGGCCACCCGCCCCGGCCGGAAGGCGGCGAGCGCGGCGGCCACGTAGGCGCCCATGGAGTGACCCACCACCACCGGTCGGTCGATCCCCATGCGGCTGAGGGCCAGGTCAAGGTCGCAGGCGTGCTGGAGGATGCCGTAGGGTCCGGACGGCTTGTCCGAGTCGCCCCGACCCCGCAGGTCGAAGGCGAGCAACGGCTGGCGGCCTGCGAGGCGCTCGGCCACGCCCCCGAACGACAGTGACGAGCCGGTGAGGGCGTGGACCGCCACCACCGGGGTGCCATCGCCCGGCCACAGGCGGAAGGCGAGCTCCACGCCGTTGCCCCGCACCCGTCCTCGAGTGCATACCCCCGCCGGGGTCCGCACGGGGCGCTCGTCCATGCTCCTCCCGGCCACCGGCGTGCTCACGCTCCCGTCACCTCCGTCAAGACTCCCCCGCCGGCGGGCCCCGTTCGCTCGGCAGGACAGAAACGTACCAACATTGCATTGATACGGTAAAACAGGCAATGGGGAAGTACTCGCGGCGAAGACCAAGTTCGGAACGGACGACTCGGCCACACCCGGACGCTGGTAGCTTCGGGAGGGGTCCGAGTCGAGGCCAGTTGGCACACTGCGAGGAGGGTCCGGTGGGCAGAGCGACGGCCCCCTCGTGCGTGTTGGCGCTGCTGCTGGCCGTCGCCGGGGTGGGTTGCGGCGATGACGGCGGGGCATTCGGGGAAGACGACGCCGACTCCGTGCTGTCGTACCTTCTGGTCGACTACTCCATCGGGGGGGACCCGCTGGCTAAGGGCCCCAAGTTGTTCTTCAAGGCTGCAAACGCCGGGTCGCAGTATCACGAACTGAAGGTCCTCGACGACCAGGACGAGCTCGTCGGTGAGATCGAGCCCGTTTCCCCCGGCGCGTCCAACGGGCTGGCCGTGGAGTTGAAGGCGGGCACGTACACCCTGCAGTGCACCCTCAAGACCCAGGACGGCAAGATCCACCGGGACCTCGGGATGGTGGCCAAGCTGGTGGTGGAGTAGCTCGCTGCCGTCGGGACGATGAAACGCGGGTGGACACCGGCACGCCATCAAGGCGAGGATCGTGGTTGTGGACGAGAGTGCGGCACGCCTCAGTATTCCGAGTGAGCCGGCATCGACCGATGCGCACGCGACCGTCGAGGTCGCTCGTCGCAACCTAGAGGCTGCCGTCGACGCGTTGCGGGACCTCCAGGCGCAGCATCACCACGCCGAGAGACTGGTTCGACAAGCCTTGGAGGCCCTTCGCCAGCTGCCTCAACCGGCGACAGCCCCTGCCTGCGCCTTTCATGAGTCCCCGTTTCTCTCGGTGGCGGAGGTGGCGGAGATCGTTGGCGTCTCCCGCAGGCAGGCGTGGCGGATGGTAAGGGACGGGACAGTCCCCAGCTGCAAGCTGGGACAGCGGGTGGTGGTGGCCCGAGCCGCGCTGAGGGATTGGGAGGAGGCGCTCGGTGGACAAGGGCTGGGATGACCGGCGTCGATAGAACCAGTTTCAGGGACGAACCACTGGGCCGGTTCCTCGAGCTGCTGGCGTCGGAGGAGCCAACCCCGAGCGGGGGCAGTGTCGCCGCTGGCAGCGCGGCCGCCGCCGCCGCCGCGTTGGCCGCCGCTCTCGTCGCCATGGTGGCGCGGCTGTCCATCAAGCAGCTCGATGACGCGCCTGGCATCGTGGCCGGCGCCGAGAGTCTTCTCCGGCAAGCCCTGGCGCTGGCCGACGAGGACGCGACCGTCTACGGGGAGTTCCGAGCCGCCTACGCCCTGCCAAAGGAAGTCGACCCCGAAGGACGCCGTCGACGGATCAGGCAGGCCCTCGAGCGGGCCACGGAAGTACCGCTCGAGATCACCCACGTGGCGTCGGAGACGACCGTGCTTGCCTCGCGATTGGTGCAGCACGGTAACCCCGACCTGGAGGGCGACGCGGTGACGGCAGTCCTGCTGTCTCGAGCCGCAGCGCAGGCCTCGGCGACCCTGGTGGAACTCAACGTCCGTGACGGGAAGCTCGAAGGGGACTGGCTCGATCTCTCGGCCACCTACCTCGCCCTGGCCGGGGCCGTTCCTCCTACCAGCGGTTCCCGGCCGCGGTCTACCCCTCGGTGACCAGCTCCAGCGACACGCCCAGCCTCTCCGACGCCCGGGCCAGCTGGGGTCCGAGCCGGGTGATTCCCATGGTGCCGAGGTCGACGCCGTTCTCGTCTGCATGGGGGAGCTCGCGCGGGATTGGGGTGTTGTAGGGGCCGGGTTCGAACCCGACGCCGTGGAGGCCGGTGGTGACGAGGACGCCGATCGCCAGCCCGTCGGCGGTCATCACGCCGGCGCCCGAGTCGCCCGGCAGCGCCAGGCCGACGGCGTAGACGTGATCGGGGTTGGGGGTCCCCAGCGCCACCGCGGAGCGGGCGGGCGCCACGGTGCCGATGCCGACCCCGTTGCCGTAGTACTGGAGGACGACGGCGTCAGCGGTGTCAGTCGTGTAGACGCCGCGGGGCGCCCCGAAGTGGCACATCTCGGGGCTGGCCTCGACGGCGGGGTCGATTCGGATGAGGGCGAAGTCCTTCGGGGTCTGGACGACGGCGTAGGCGAACTCGCCGATCCGGTGGCCGTCGGGATCCTCGGCCACCGGACCGCTCCCCCAGGACCAGACCTTCTCGATGCGACCGTTGCCGTCTGGATTGGAGTCGGAGTTCGAAGCCGCCCCCGGGCTGACGCAGTGACCGGCGGTGCCGATGTAGCGGGTGCCGTCGGGGGCCCGGAACAGGAAGTTGAACGTGCAATCCCCGATCGTGGTCAGCACCCGGCCCCCGGGGCGCACCCCCGGGCAGGTGCCGGGCCCCACCGGCGCCGAGTCCTCGGCGGCGGGCACCGGGATCAGCGAGCAGGGCACGTCCCCCAGGGTGAAGGGGATCTCCCGGGCCGCCGACGCCGGCGCCTCGTGGCGGGGACGGTTGGTGGCCAACGGGCCATCGGCGAGGGCGGGGACCGGCAGCGCCACGGCCGCCAGAGTCGCCAGTCCGACCATCAGCACCGAACGCCGCATCCGAGTCCCTCCGGTAGGTCAGGTTCCGGTCGACGCTGGCGACTCCGGCTTATCCGACGTGTCCGATCTTGCCCGGTTCGCACGCCGTAGAAACACGGCCGCCCGGCGGCCGCCGACCCTGTGGGTGGACACCGGCCTCGTTCTCACGAGAGGGACTCTACACGGACATGCCTACCGGCGGTTCCCGGCCGCGGCCAGGAGCCGGGCCGCTTTGAGCTCGGTTTCCTCCCATTCGGCGGTGGGGTCCGAGTCGGCGACAATGCCTGCGCCCACCCCGAGTTGGGTGCCCTGCTCCGTCATCACAAACGTGCGGATGGCGACATTGAGATCCAGCCTCTCGGCATCGGCGTCGATCCATCCGACCGCCCCGCAGTAGACCCCGCGGCGGGACCCTTCCAGGTCCTCGATGGCTTGGAGCACGCGGGGCTTGGGTGCGCCGGTGATCGAGGCGGGCGGGAAGGTAGCTCGCAGGAGACCGCTCGTCCCCACCTCGGGTCGCAACCTCCCCACCACCGTGCTCACGAGATGATGAAGGCCCGGATGCCGCTCGACAGTGCACAACGACGGCACCTGGACCGTTCCGTACTCGCAGACGCGCCCGAGATCGTTCCGGGCCAGATCGACGATCATCACGTTCTCCGCCCGATCCTTGAGGCTGGCGGCGAGCACCTGGGCGTCGACCGCGGTGCCCTTGATGGGCCGGGTCTCGACGTAGCGGCCTTGGCGGTAGAGGAAGCGTTCAGGGGAGGCGGAGACCACCGCCCAGGGGCCCAGGCGGATGAGGGCGGCGTGAGGCGCCGGGTTCTCCCGCAAGAGGCTGGCGAAGAGCCCGATCGGATCGGCTGGGAGCGGGCAGCTGAGACGACGGGTGAGGTTGACCTGATAACACTCGCCCGCCTTGATGAGACCGATGACATCGCGAACACCCGCTTCGAACGCCTCCCGGGAGACGTTCGACTCCCAGGGTCTGAGTTCTGGGCAGCGGAGCGGCCCGGCGCGATAGGCGGCTCGCCGGGCAATAGCTTCGAGCAACGGGCGGGTGGGTCCCTCGCCTTCAACCCGCACTCCTTCGGCGGTGAGGATCAACCGGGCTTCGAAGCGGGCCAACGCCAGGTCGGGGAGGCCGGGATCGTGAGCGATCCGAGGCGTGACGTCCTCGACAGCCCGGCCCATGTCATAGGCCAGAAAGCCCGCCCACCAGCCCCGGTGGAGACCGTCGATGGCCACGAAGGCCTCCTCCCCCCGGGCGAACACGATCTGCTCGGGCTCCACTCCCACGACCCAGGAAGGCCCGTCACGAACAACGACCACGTCGGCATCGGGAGGAAGTGCGCCGAGCACAGCGAGGACCGATGCCGATGGCAGGACCGTGTTCGAATCGAGCCTCGGTATGAAGGCGCTTGTGGCGCTAACCGGAGCTCGCGGAGCGAGGATCTGTCTCATGGCTGGACGTGCGAAAAGCCGAATCGTCCTTTGATGCAGAGGTTCCCTCTCTCCTCTCCATCCTCGATCACGGCGCGAGCCAAGGTGGCTTGGGAAGATTGTGCAGCGCGGTCGCCGCCCGGACGGCGTTGTGCACCAGCCACACGTCGGTGAGGGGACCGACACCTCCGGGGACCGGCGTGACGGCCTCGGCGCGCTTGGCGACCCCGCCGGTGTCGATGTCGCCCACGAGACGGGTCCGGCCGGTGGTCGGGTCGGTGACGGGATTGATCCCTACGTCCACGGCGATGACGCCGTCCTTCACCATGTCCGCCGTGACGAGGTTCGGCACGCCGGCGGCCACGATCAGGATGTCCGCCTGCCGGGTGAAGTGCGTCAGCATCCCTGCATCGGCGGTGTGCTTGTCGCAGGACACAACGGTCGCGTTGCGGTCCAGGGCGAGCCAAAGGGCGAGTTTTCCGACGTTGTTGGAGCGGCCCACGATGACGACCGTCTTCCCGTCGTAGAACGTGGATGTCTCGCCGCCGACGGACTGGCAGTACCAGTCGAGCAGGTAGAAGCAGGCCGCCGGTGTCGACGGGACGAATTGCGGACTGCCCTGGGCCAGGAGACCGGCGTTGACGGCGTGTACCGCCTCGATGTCCTTGGCGGGATCGAGGATGCGGTACAAGTCCACCTCGGGGATGTGGGGCGGCAGGGGCCGCATGATGAGAATGCCGGAGATCCGAGGGTCGGCGTTCAGCTTGCCTACCGTGGCCAGGGCGTCCGCTGCATCGACGTCGGCTGGCAGCCGCTCGGTCACAAAGCGGCAGCCGACGGCATCGGCTAACCGCCCGAGGCGACGCTCGTAGACGGCCGCGGCGTAGTCGTCGCCGACGAGGACGGTGGCCAGGCCCGGGATGATGCCGGCGTCTCGGGCGACGGCAACCTCCTTGACGATTCGGGGACGTAGCCCGTCGGCAAGCTTGCGCCCGTCGATGACGGTCGCGGTCATCAAACGGTCTCGCTCACGACAGCCCCACGATCTCGCCGTGCTCGTCGATGTCGATTCGCTCGGCGGCCGGGTGCGAAGCCAGCCCGGGCATGGTTCGCATGTCGCCGCAGATGGGATAGATGAACCCGGCTCCGACCGACGCCCGCACCTCCCGAACCGGGAGCACCCAGCCCGTCGGCGCCCCTTTGAGCGCCGGGTCGGAGGAGATGGACAGGTGGGTCTTGGCCACGCACACCGGGAGGCGGCCGAAGCCGTGGCGCTCGTAGGCGTCGAGCTGGCGCCCGGCGGCCAGGTCGTACTCCACCCCGGAAGCGCCGTAGACCCGGGTGGCGATCGTCTCGATCTTCTCCCGCAGCGATGCCTCGTCCGGATAGAGGAACCGGAAGTGGCTCGGCTCCTCGGCTGCTTCGGCCACCGCCTCGGCCAGCTCGACGGCGCCCTTGCCCCCCTCGACGAAGTGGTTGCTGACGGCCACGCGGGCCCCCATCGACTCGGCGATCTCCCGGATGGCGGCGTGCTCGGAGGCGTGGTCGGTGGGGAAGGCGTTGATGGCCACCACCGGCGACACGCCGTGGAGGCGGACGTTCTCGATCTGCTTGCGCAAGTTGGCCCCCCCGAGGTTCACGTCGTCGGGATTCTCCTCCAGCATCTCGGGCGGCAGCGGGCGCCCGGCCACCACCCGGTGCCGGCCGGAGTGCGCCTTGAGGGCCCGGACGGTGGCCACCAGCACGGCCGCGTCGGGGCGCAAACCCGAGACGCGGCACTTGATGTTGAAGAACTTCTCGGCGCCGATGTCAGCGCCGAAACCGGCTTCGGTGATGAGGAAGTCGCCGGTGTGGATCCCCACGAGGTCGGCCACCACGGAGGAGTTGCCGTGAGCGATGTTCCCGAAGGGCCCGGCGTGCACCAGCACGGGGGTGTTCTCCAGCGTCTGGAGCAGGTTGGGCTTGATGGCCTCGCGCATCATCACCGTCATGGCGCCGGCGGCCTTGAGTTCCTCGGCCGTGATCGGCTCACCTTCGCGGGTGTACCCGACCACGATGCGCCCGAGCCGTTGTCGGAGATCCTGGAGCGAGGTCGACAATGCCAACACCGCCATCACCTCGGAAGCGGCGGTGATGTCGAAGCCGCTCTGCCGGGGGACGCCATCCTCCCGGGAGCCGAGGCCCATGACGATGGAGCGGAGCGCCCGATCGTTCACGTCCAGGCAGCGCCGCCAGGTGACGCTGTGGAGGTCGAGCGACAGGGCGTTGCCCTGGTGGAGGTGGTTGTCGATCATGGCGGCCAGGAGGTTGTGGGCCGCGGTCACGGCGTGCATGTCGCCCGTCAGGTGCAGGTTCAGCTGCTCCATGGGGACGACCTGGCTGTAGCCGCCTCCGGCCGCGCCCCCCTTGATCCCGAAGGTCGGGCCCATCGACGGCTGGCGGATGGCGATCGTGGCCCGGCGGCCGATGTGGCGGAAGGCCTGGCCCAGCCCGACCGTGGTGGTGGTCTTGCCCTCTCCGAGCGGTGTGGGCGTGATGGCCGAGACCACCACGTAGCGGGCCCGGGGCCGCTCGGCCAACTCGGCGATGGCATCCAGCTTGATCTTGACCACGTGGTTGCCGTAGGGCTCGAGTAAGCCTTCCCGGAGTCCCATCTCCGCAGCGATGTCGACGAGCGGCTTGAGGTGGGCGCCTCGGGCGATCTCGAGATCTGAAGGGAAGGACATGGCTGTTGTTCTCCAATGCTGGGTGGGGCGGGCACGCGGTGGGGCGCACCGGTCGTGATGCGCCGTCAGGGAGAGCCATCCGGAGCGTGAACGAGGACATCCCTGCTGGCGGCCGGAGTGACGGCGCGCTGTCCAAGGCACAACTCGATGCCGCGCAGAGAACCCTCCGCAGTACGCAACGAACACGGCTCTTGTAGTAACGTTGAACCTAATGGTTGGCTTGTTATGTGGTCAACTTGAATCTCTGGATGGACTCGGTAACAGGAGCGGACACGCAATCGCCCGGGCGCGCTCCGATCGTGGCGCCGAAACCGGGCGGGGCCCACGGCATCGCAAGCTCGCCGCATACGCAGAGCCGACTCGCTCATGGAAGTGCCCGACGGCGAAGACTGGATCGCTGTCCTTACCGACCCCGCCTCGGGCAGGCAGCACCACCGGTTGTGCCGTCGCCGGTCATGGGTGAGGTGGTCGCCTCGGCCCTCATGGACCGGGTGCCCGGAGGCGGGCCTCGATCGCGTGGTCAGGACTGAGATGAGCCCAGGCGACAAACTCGTCGCTGCACCGGGCCAGCTCCGCAGCCGGCAGCAGTCCGACCAGCTCGACGGCCACCACGTCGGACCCTCGCAGACGGGCCTGACGTCGCACTTCCGAGCAAGCCGCCTCGACCCCGGTGGCGGCCAAGTCGACCAGGTTCATCGACACCTGCGTCCGGCCCCGCGAAACGAGCCGAAACCCCAAAGCCCGTACGCCGGGAAGCCCCCCATCCCGCTCCCGCACCGCTCGGGCCACCTCCGCCGCCAGTCCCACGTCCTCGTCGGGCAGCTCGCAATTGATCGCCACCAGCAGCGGACGGGCCCCCACGCACACCGCTCCCAGCCGCGGATGCGGTATCGGCGGCCCGAAGTCGGGCGCCCGCGACACGAACGCATCCCGGCGCACCGACGGCAGGGTGCGCCCCGAAGGATCGGCGCTGTCGTAAAGAAACACGGGAATCCCGATCTCGCCAGCCACCGCCTCGGCGAAGGCGTGGGCGGCGGCCACGGCGACCTCGTTCCCTACCCCATCCAGGGCCACGAAAGGGGCCACGTCGAGCGAGCCAACCCGGGGATGCACTCCCCCATGCCCGGACAGGTCGACACGTCCGTCCACCGCCCGGGCCAGGCGCAACGCGGCCTCCACGACACCCGCCACGTCCGCCGCCACAAGAGTGAACACGGAGCGGTGGTGGTCGCCGTCGACGTGGACATCGAGCAGCGCCTCCCCACAGGCCGCGGCCAGATCGTCGAGAACCTCAGCCCGCCGCCCCTCGGAAACATTGGCCACACACTCAAGCACGCCACCACCTCCTCGCCCCACGGGTGAGCCGGTGGCCGAAGCGGCCGGGGTTGGCGGCGTAGGCGGCGTCGAGGACTTCGCTTCGGTGGGTCCGGATCTCGTCGGCGGTGCCGTAGTGGACCGATGCCGCCGTGTGGGGGCCGATGCCGCCGTGGCGGTGGACATGGTTGTAGTGGTTGAAGAATTCGGCGCAGAAACCTCGGGCGTTCTCCAGTTCCACCAACGCTTCGTCGATCACGGCTTCGGCCTGTTCTCGGAGTCCGCGCTCTCGGAGAGCATCGCCAAGAGCGCGTGTGCTTTTCCCGTGATCTCCAACGCCAGCCTCGTTTTCGCCAGCTCGCTCTCCAGCCGCTCGATCCGCCGGCGGGCCCGCTCCAGTTCCTTCTCCTCCGCCGAACGCTTCGCCGGCCTACCCCTTCGGCGTCAGCTCCTTCAACGCGCCGACCTCACGGGCCCGGCGCCACTCCACGATGTGCGACGGGTACAGCCCCTCCCGCCGCAACAGCGACCCCTTCGCCCCATCGGGCAGCCGCTCGTACTCATCGAGAATGGCCAGCTTGTACTCGGCGCTGAACGTCCGCCGGGTCGGCTTCGGCGCCGGGTCGTCGTCGCGAACCACGGCCCTATCTTGGGCGCGCGCAGAAAGAGAAGCGATCGTCATGGTCATGGTCTACGTCATCCCGTCTCGCCCTGAGGGACTGAGAGCTACAGCAGATGTCTCACGTCATCCTGACAGACAGGGGCTCGACCAGGCGGGCCGAATCGAGGGCCGACAAAAGCCATTGTTTGGCGGTGCTCGATGGCGATGGCTGCGAAGGGTAGGCGCAGCCCCC
>CAZCVW010000022.1:0-5448 GCA_964502185.1 uncultured Burkholderiales bacterium | reverse complement strand
CTGTCTGGCGACGGGGTAGGCAGGTGCGGGCTGGACGCTGGGCCCGACGGGTCCCGATGTTCGCCCCGAAGCGACCGAGGCACCCGTTCGAGTGCCGCTGGGCGAGGGTGCGCGCCGGTCAGGTCTCGACCACGGGGCGTACACGCGGGAGCACCGCTTCCCCAGCGAACGCGCCCCGGAACAGGACGAAGAGGACGACGGCGATCAGGAACAGGATGGGGGCGTCCGCGACGAGGTGGCCGTGCTCGGTGTCATCGACGATGCCCTGGACGATCATGGTGGCGCCGTGGACGAAGCTCGAGACGATGGTGAACCGGATCAGGCTGAGGTGGTCTTCGGGCTGCCGGGCCGCCATCAGCAGGAAGAGCCCCAGGGTGGCAAAGAGCCCGACCATCATCTGGTCGTACTCGTAGTTGTGGGGCTGGTACCTCCACCCCGCCGGCCACACGATCATCATCGGGGCGGGGACCATCACGAAGAGGATGCCCACCGCCACCAAGGCCAACTGCAACTTCCGTCGACCGTCCACGACCCCGACCCCCGTCCCGGCTACTGAGTTGGCTGAGCAGACGCACGTTAACTGGGTCAGTTGGTTGAGTCAACTCAGTAGGATGGGCCCGTGAAGCGCACTTCCTTCGCCGCGATGTACTGCTCGATCGGCCGGACCCTGGAAGTGGTGGGCGACTGGTGGACACCCCTGGTCCTGCGTGACCTGGCGCTGGGATTGACCCGCTTCGACGAGTTGGCCGAGAACCTGGGGATTCCCCGCGACGTTCTCGCCCACCGCCTGGACCGTCTGGTGGAGCATGGGATGGCGGGGCGCCGGCCCTACTCCGAGCACCCCCCCCGCCACGACTACGTGTTGACCGAGAAGGGCCGCGACTTCGTGCCGGTGTTGCTCGCCATCAGCGCCTGGGGCGACCGCTGGACGGCCGACGACGCCGGCCCTCCCTCGCTGGTGGAGCACACCACCTGCGGGCGCCCGACCATCGCTACGGTGACCTGCTCGGTATGCGGTGAGGCGCTCGTCGCGGAGGCGATCCGGGTGCTTCCCGGACCTGGGGCCGGGAGCGGACCTGGGACGAGAGTGATCGCGCAGCGTTTCGCGGCCGACTGACTGCCCGCCTCCAAGAAGCACCCACTCCGCCTCGGCGACCTCGGGCCCTGATGATCACGGTGGTGTTCCTGGCCGCGGAACGCCTTTCGGGGGCCACGGCAGATCCACGCGCGTCGTGAGGAGCTCGCTGCCGGTGACGACGCTGGCCTGGCACCGAGGCGCTGGGACTCGCCCCGGCGATGCCCCGGACGTCTACAATGCAGTGAAACCCACTGCATTGTGAGGAACCGGATGAGCGAGACGAGCGTCGGTCAGGTGCGGGTCACTGAGCGCGGCCAGATGAGCCTCCCGGCCCACGCCCGCCACCGGTGGGGTCTCGACGACGGGGGCGAGGTCGGCTGGGTCGACCTGGGCGACGTGCTGGTGTTGGTGCCGGGCGGGGCGACCCATGCCCGGGCCGCGCTGCTCGACCAGCTCGACGCCGACGACTGGGCGGCCGCGGCCGCCGGCTTCGGTGATCCTGAGCTGGCCAACGGGTGACGCTGCTCGTCGACGACCAGATCCTGGCCGCCCACCTCCGTGGCCGACCCGTCCTGCCCAGCGCCGACGAACCCGTCTTCACGACCGGCTACTGGTACGTCCGGCTGTGCCTGGCCGTGAGCCGACGCGCCGGCGGCACGCTGTCAGGGCCGTTCGCCGCCTTGCCCCAACGTCAGCGCCGCGTTGCCGTATCTGCCGTGCTGCGCCTCCCCCCCGAGATCGGGCTGCTCAGCCTGCGCCAGCTCGGCCCGCTCATCGGCGATCTGGCCGGGCGGCACCAGCCGATGAACGTCCTCACCCGCGAAGCGCTCGCGGCCGCCATAGAGCTGCGCGCCACCGTCGTCCTCGCCGAAGGCAACGAGAACCCCGCCCTACTCGCCGGCCTCGAGGCCGAGCAGCTCGGCGCGACAGTGGTCCCGGCCGACTGACATTGACCTACGGCCGACCGTTTGACAGCGCCCGGACGCCGAGATCATCCTGGTTTGACCAGGGGCCAGGTCAGCGAACAGGCACCGACATTGCGTCAGGATTCGTACAGACCCTCAGCCCTTGAACCCGGCCAGCACCCGTCCCCAGGGCCCAGACCCATCCTCATGAGCATCGTGACGGTAGGGGGCGTAGAGGGCGACCCGGTCGAGGAGCCCGCCGAAGCGGGCCAGGACGGCGCCGGGGATCTCCTCCGGCTTGCCCGTCACCGAGAACGTGTCGAGCAGGTCGTCGTCGACGAGGTCGCCCATGTCCCGCCAGCGCCCCTGCTTGGACAGCGCGTTCAGCTCGTCGGGCAGGTCCGGCCGGTCGTGGAAGGCGAAAAAGGAGGCGGGCCGGAACCGGATCATGAGCTTCCGGGCCTGAGGCGCGACCGGCGCTAACCGTGGAGGTCATGGCCCGAAGCCAGTCGCGGCATACTCATGCTATCTTTATGGCATGGCACGTACCAGGGTGAGCACGACGGTGGATGAAGAACTGCTGGCCGCCGCCCGCCGGGCGAGGGCCGGGGTGAACGACGCGTCCCTGCTCGACGAAGCCCTCGCCGCCCTCCTGGCCCGGCACCGCACCGGCGAGATCGATGACGCCTATCGGGCCTATGACGAGCGCCCGGTGGACGAGCCGGATGAATGGGGCGATCTGGGATCGTTCCGCGCCGCAGCCGGGTCGTCCTGATGGCACAGCGACCGCAACGGGGTGATGTCTGGTGGTGCGAACCTCCGGACATCGGACGCCGGCCGGTGGTAGTTCTCTCCCGGGACGCCGCCATCGCGCGGCTCGGTCGGACGCTCATCGGGCCGTGTACAACCACGATTCGGGGCCTCCCGAGCGAAGTCGTCCTCGAACCGGACGAAGATCCGGTGCCCAAACGCTCGGCGGTCAACCTCGACTCGGCGGAGAGCGTGGCCGTCGGTCTCCTGGTCGAGCGCCTGGGTCGCCTGAGTGATGAGCGGATGCGGCAGGTGTGCTCGGCGCTGGCCGTGGCCGTCGCCTGCGACTGAGGCCGCCGGCCTCAGCCGCCCGGCGGGGCGAGGCCTCGGATCAGCAGGTCGAGCCCGTCGTCGGACGGGTACCGTCACGCTCGTGGAAGAGCCGTTCGCGCCGGACAACATCGAGGTCGACCGGGCGCGGTCGGTCACGCTGACCTGGCCAGACGGGCACGTGAGCCGCTTCAGCCTGGAACAGCTGCGCCTCGCCTGCCCCTGTGCCTTCTGCCGGAACCGGCGGGATCGGGGGGAGCCGGCCTGGTCAGGCGCGGGCGCGGCCGGGGAGCTCCGAGCGGAAGGAGCGAAGCTGGTCGGCCACTGGGGACTGCAGCTGCACTGGAACGACGGCCACGAGACGGGCATCTACTCCTGGAGCCTGCTCCGGGGCTGGTGCCCCTGTCCGGAGTGCCGCGGTACGTAAGACAACCGACATCGGCTTGCTTACTTCTTGGCGCCGTCGGACCGGGCCCGGCGGTCGTCGCGCAGTCGGCTGAGAAGCAGAGCGGCGCCGATGAGGGCGAAGGCGGTCGGGCGGAAGGAGATGCTGGCCAGCTCCTCAGCCTGGGCCAGCCACCCGACGGCGCGGACCATGAGCGAGCCACCGGCCAGCTGAGGTTGGCTGCCACCTCCGTCGCCATCCGCATGCCGCTCAAGGTGCCACGGACGCACCATCGACCAGCGCGGCTTCATCCAGCTCACCGACCGGATGAAGGACGTCATCAAGTCGGGCGGCGAGTGGATCTCCTCGGTCGAGCTCGAGACCTGGCTCATGGCCCACCCCGACGTGGTCGAGGCGGCCGTCGTCGCCGTCCCCGACCCTCGCTGGCAGGAGCGCCCCCTGGCCGGCGTCGTCCGCCGCGACGGCTCCGCGGTCGAGCCGGCCGAGCTCGCCGGCTTCCTGTCCGGCCAGGTGGCCAAGTGGTGGCTCCCTGAGCGCTGGACGTTCCTCCCTGAGATCCCCAAGACCAGCGCGATGCGTCAGTATGGGCTCACGCCGATGGAGAGAGGTCAGCCGTGATCTACGTGCGCCGCTGGTGGCCGGTGCCGGTGTTGCTGGCCATTTCGCTCGTGGTGCAGAAGGCCTTCTTCGAGAGCCGCTACGACGTGTCCGGGCACGCCGCCGAGCATCTCTCGAGTGCCACGGCTGCCTTCCCGGCCTTCGCCTTGGTGGCGATTCTCCTGTATGTGACACCGCGGGCGCGCCGTCAGCCGCTCGTGCTCGTCATGAGCGCGACTTGGCTCGTCAGTACCGTGCTGGTGCTCGTGGGCAACGTTCGAGTTGTCGACGCTCTCGTTCGTGCCGGCATGGGTGACACGCCAACGTCCCAACTCTTGGAGGACGCCACCATCGACACCGCGCACGATCTCGCGAACCTCGCGCCATGGCTCGGTGTCTTGGCCGCACTCGCCCTGACCGGCGCTCTCTGGCGGTACCGACACGTCACCAGCCGGGCGGCAACCGGCGCGGCGATCCTGAATGTGATCTTCCCTCCGTGGATTGTCCCTGGAGCAGGGGTGCTCGTGCTCGCGATCGCGCTGTGCATCGCGTACCACCGCACATCCCGAACCGACCGGCCCTCCTCCCTAGGCGTGACCGTTCCGGTCGTCCCCTAAATCCCCGGTCGCCGGGCTTCAGCGTCCCAGCCGGCTGGGAGCCATCCCTGGGGTCAGCGCCGGATCGTGCGATACCGCGCGCCGAGTTCGGCCATAGCCACGCGGATGTTGGGGCCGTCGTCGCCGTCCGAGACGCAGAGCGGCGCGGAGAGGTGTTCTGCGGCAGCCACGGTCTCGGCCCCGAGCGTCGAGAGACGGTGAGCGTCGGCGAGTTCGGCCATCCGGTAGGCCAAGGCTCGGATGGGCACGACCTCGACGTTGTCGGGAAGTGCCAGGAGCGTCTGCCCCAACTCGCGACGCCGCTCGCTCGGCCAGGCCCCGGTGAGGCGTCCGCCGCGGGCCGAGATCACGCTCTTGCAGAGCCGGACGTAGTAGAGGTTCGTCGTTGCCGGCGCATGCTCGGCGAGAAGCTCCGCGAGGTCAGTGCTGACATCGTCCGCCAACAGATCGCGCAGAAGATGATCGTCGAGCAGGACTCGCGTCACGTGGTCGCGAGATCAGGGTCCTTGGCCAGGGACGCGACGAAGGCCGCATGTTCATCCCGGCTGACCAGGTCCCCCAACAACCGGCGACCCTCGCCCCTCGGCACCGTGAGCACCCCGAACCCCAAGTCGAGGACATCGATCGGCCCACCCCCGTCGAGCTTCCAGCGGTGACGAGCGGCGGCGGGCAGAGACATCTGCCCTGACGACGAGACCAGATATTCCTGAACTTCACCCATACCGACATGATACTTGGTGGGAACACCCTCGTCACCAAGTGACC
>CAZCVW010000021.1:0-19360 GCA_964502185.1 uncultured Burkholderiales bacterium | reverse complement strand
TCGCCCGGTCCTTGCCGGTGGCGCTGGCCGCCGGTCCGCCGTCGGGTTACTGGCTGGTGGGGACCGACGGCGGGGTCTTCTCGTACGGCGATGCTTCCTTCCAGGGGTCGACCGGTGCCATCAAGCTGAATCAGCCGATCGCCGGGATGGCCCCGACGCCGTCCGGCAGGGGCTACTGGATGGTGGCCTCCGACGGCGGGATCTTCGCCTTTGGCGACGCCGCCTTCCAGGGTTCGACCGGGGCCGTCAAGCTGAACAAGCCGATTGTGGGGATGGCCTCGACGCCGTCGGGCCGGGGCTATTGGATGGTGGCGTCGGACGGCGGGATCTTCGCCTTTGGGGACGCCAAGTTCTTCGGCTCCACCGGGGCCGTCAACCTGAACAAGCCGATCGTGGGGATGGCTTCGACGCCGTCGGGTCAGGGGTACTGGCTGGTCGCTTCGGACGGCGGCATCTTCGCCTACGGCGACGCCAAGTTCTTCGGGTCGACGGGCGCCATCAAGCTCAACCAGCCCATCGTGGGTATCGCCACCACGCCGTCGGGGGCGGGCTACTGGATGACCGCCTCGGACGGCGGCGTCTTCAACTACGGCGAGGCCAAGTTCTACGGCGCCGCCCCGCAGCGGGCGCCCAGGCCGGGGACTGCGCCGTCTTCGGGCCGGAAGGTCGTCGCCATGGTCCCGACCGTATCGGGGCTGGGCTACTGGCAGGTGGCCGCCTCCGGCGAGGTGCTGGCCTTCGGTGACGCCGCCGACCTCGGCAGCCCTGCGTCCGTCAACCTTCCCGTGGTCGGCATGGCCGGCGTGCCCGCCGGCGCCCGGGCCAACGCCCCGTCGGGGAGCCCGTCGGTTCCCGGGACCCCGGCGCCGGTCGAGGGCCCGGTGGAGGCGCCCACGACCACCACCACCGCCCCGCCGGCGCCGCTCCCGCCGCCCGAGTTCTTCTCGTCGGAGGCGAACCCGACGTGGGGGGTCAGCCCCTCGCGGGACGAGGACAAGAAGGCCGGCCGGATCCTGGCCCTGGCCGAGGTCGGGAACAAGATCTTCATCGCCGGTGAGCACACCGGGATGGTCGCCCCCGGGTCGCCGGTCGGCGGCGGCACGGTCACGCCCCGGCCGTGGCTCTCGGCCCTCGACGTGGACACCGGTGAGGTGTTGCCTTTTGACGCCCAGCCGGACGACGCCGTGCTCGCCCTGGCCGCCTCCCCCGACGGCAAGAAGCTCTACGTCGGCGGGCGGTTCACCTCCATCGGCGGCGCGCCGGCCAAACACCTCGCCGCTCTCTTCGTCGAGACCGGCCTCCAAGACCCCACGTTCAAGTCACCCGAGCCCAACTCGAGCGTGAAGGCACTGGCCCTCCTCGGCGACAAGCTGTTCGTCGGCGGCACCTTCGAGCGCTTCGGCAAGGACACCGTGCGGCCGGCGGCGGCCCTCGACGCCACCACCGGCGCCATCCTCACCGACTGGATCCCGCCGGCCAACACCGGTGGGCGCTTCGTGGGCCAGACCGGCGTGCCCACCGAGGACGGCAACCCCGGCACGATCTACGACATGGCCGTGACCCGCGACGGCAACAACCTGATCATCGTGGGCGACTTCCTCCACTTCGGGGACCAGGGCGGCATCCTCACCCTCGACACCGCCACCGGCGCCAAGGCGTCGTGGCAGGCCGACATGGACCGCCCCATCTACGGCGCGTCCGACTCGGCCGCCGACCCGACCGGGTTCTTCGTCGCCACCGGCGGCACCGGTGGGCAGGCGCAGTCCTACAAGGTGGGTGGCCCCGCAAAGCCGCTGTGGGTGGCCAAGGTCGACGGCGACGCCATGGACCTCGCCACCACCGCCCAGCGCCTCTACCTGGTCGGCCACTACGACTTCGTGCTCGGCAAGGAGACCGTGTGCGGCAAGCCGCCGTGCCTGGGCGACGTCGACAAGGGCGACATCCCCAACCGGCACCTGTCCGCCTTCGACATCCACACCGGCAAGCACGACGACACCTTCTATGCCAACGCCAACACGCCCCAGGGCCCCTACGTGGCGCTGGTCGGCCGGAACCACCTGTACGTGGGCGGCGACTTCACCAAGGTGAACGACAAGCCGCAGCCCGGGTTCGTGCAGTTCAACGCCATCCGGTAGCGGGCATCGAGCCGGGTATCACCCACCCACCCGCCCCCACCGTGCTTCGATAGCACTGTGGGGGCGGCGCCGCGAGCGGGCAGGCCGAGGTCGAAGGTGTTCCGCCGCGCCGTGGTGGTGTTGCTCGCTCTGCCGTCGCTCTACCTCGGGGTCACCTTTGTGCAGGTCTGGCTGGCCGGCCGCCACGACGGCGCCCACCCGGCCGAGGCGGTCGTCGTCCTCGGGGCGGCCCAGTACAACGGCCGCCCGTCGCCGGTGCTGCGGGCCCGGCTCGACCACGCCGCCGACCTTTACGCCGCCGGGATCGCCCCCGTCGTGGTGGTGACCGGCGGGCGGGGCGACGGCGACGTGGTCTCCGAGGCGGGCGCCAGCGCCGACTACCTCCACACCCGGGGGGTGCCCGACGAGGCCATCCTCCGGGAGGTCGACGGCCGGAACTCCTGGCAGTCGCTGGCCGCCTCCGCCCGCTTCCTGAAGGCCCGGGGCATCACCGAAGTCGTCCTGGTGTCCGACCCCTTCCACGCGGCCCGGATTGCCGCCATGGCCGAGGAACTGGGTCTCGACGCGGCCACCTCACCGACCCGCACGAGCCCGATCGGGGGAGCGGAGGAGTTCCGCCACATGGTCACCGAGACGGCCCAGTTGGCTCTCGGCCGGATCATCGGCTTCCGCCGGCTGGTCCGGGCCGACGAGGTCCGGAAGCGGGTGCGCCAGTCCGCTATTCTCGATATCGCCGTCCTCCCGAAGCTTTAATCCGGGAAGGCGGCGAGCACCCGTTCGGGGGTGGTGTAATCGGCAACACTGCAGGTTCTGGCCCTGCCATTCGGGGTTCGAGTCCCTGCCCCCGAGCTCGGCAGCACCGGTCAAGGCCCAGGTCTTCAGACCTGGGCCTTCCGCTTGATCGGGTCCCCCAGCCAAGGTGAACACCCGGTGAACGACCGAGGTGAACGGTTCGTGAACGACTGATTCGACGACGGCCCGGAAGGTTCCTCCCACTGGTCCGGGCGTGTCTGAATCGCGCCCCGGGGCAGGAGCCGGGGCCTTCGCCGGAGAACTTGTTCACCAGTCGTTTGCTTTGGGCGTTTGCCTGCCCGTCACCTGAAAGGACGGCTGGGGATGAAGATCAAGATCCTGTGCACGCTCGGTCCCGCTTCCCTGCGGGCGGACGTCATCCGGGGCCTCGACGAGCGGGGTATCGACCTCTTCCGCATCAACCTCTCGCACACCCCGCCCGAGCGCGTGCTGCCGACGATCGAACTCGTCCGCCGCTACTCGGCCATCCCGATCTCGCTCGACACCCAGGGTGCCCAGGTCCGCTGCGGCCTCATGAGCGACGGTGTCGAGGTCCACCGGGGCGACAAGGTGGAACTGGTGGCCGAGCCCGTCGTGGGCGACGCCAAGCGCTTCACCCTCTGGCCGGCCTCGGTGTTCGTGGGTCTGCGCCCGGGAGACACCGTGAAGGTCGACTTCGACGGCGCCGTCCTGCAGGTCGAGGAGGCCGGCGACGGCTGGGCCAAGGCCAGCGTGCTGGAGGACGGCATGGTCCGCTCCAACAAGGCCGTCAACATCGACCCCCATCCCAAGCTGGCGCCGGTCACCGACTCCGATGTCCAGGCCATCGAGATCGGCGTCGCCGCCGGGATCCGGCACTTCTGCCTCTCGTTCGCCAGCAGCGCCGGCGACGTCGAGATGCTCCGGGCGCTCTTGCCCGAGGGCTCGACGATCATCGCCAAAATCGAGAGCCGGGTCGGCGTCCGCCACGGCGACGAGATCACCGACGTCTCCGACGCAGTGCTGATCGATCGTGGCGACCTGTCCCGCGAGGTGCCCGTCGAGTACGTGCCCTTCTACCAGAAGGCGATCGTCCGCCAGGCCAACCGCTGGAACCGTCCGGTCTACGTCGCCACCAACCTGCTCGAGTCGATGGTCACCCAGCGCAAGCCGACCATCGCCGAGATGAACGACATCGCCAACACCCTGCTCGACGGCGTGCACGGCCTGGTGCTGGCGGCCGAGACGGCCATCGGTGTCGACCCCCTCGGGGCCGTCGACACGGTGCTGCGCTGCATCCGCTCCTTCGAGCACAACACCATGGGTTCGTTCCTCGAGGAGGACCGCCGCCTCGGCGTCCCCGTCCGCCGGGCCTCGTAGCGGCCCAATATCGTGTCCCTGCTGGCCGGTGTCGACCGGCGGGCCGAACTGAGGGCGTCGGCGGCCAGATGGGACGCCTGGCCGCTGACGCCCCGCCAACTCTGTGACCTCGACCTGCTCCTGACCGGCGCCTTCGCGCCGCTTTCCGGGTTCATGGGCCGGGCCGACTACGAGTCGGTCTGCGACCGCATGCGCCTGGCGGATTCTCCGGGGACACCCCGAACCCCGGGCGGGACGTTGTGGTCCATGCCCATCACCCTCGACGTCAGCGCCGAGGTCGCCGGCCGCCTCGGAGTCGGCGACCGCCTGGCGCTGCACGGCCCGGACGGGCAGTTGCTGGCCACGGTGGCGGTGGAGGAGGTCTGGCGGCCCGACCGCTGGGCCGAGGCCCGCACCGTGTTCGGGACCACGAGCCTGCACCACCCCGGCGTCGCCCACCTCGTGGAGCGGACGCACCCCTGGTACGTGGGCGGCCGGGTCGAAGGTATCCGCCGACCCGAGCACCCCGGCCCGGAGGCGCTGCGGCTGACGCCGGCCGAACTGCGGGCTGAGTTCGCCCGCCTAGGCTGGGACCGGGTCGTCGCCTTCCACACCCGCAACCCCTTGCACCGGGCCCATTTCGAGCTGACCCGGCGGGCCGCGGAGGAAGCCGGGGCCAAGCTGCTGCTGCACCCGGTGGTTGGACTCACCAAGGCCGGCGACGTCGACCCGGAGATCCGGATCCGTTGCTACGAGGCCGTCATGCCCCGCTACCCGGAAGGGACCGCCCGGCTGGCGCTGCTGCCGATGGCCATGCGGATGGCCGGGCCCCGCGACGCCCTGTGGAACGCCATCGTCCGGCGGAACTTCGGCTGCACCCACTACATCGTCGGCCGGGACCACGCCAGCCCCGGCGACGACGTCGACGGCAAGCCCTTCTACGGGCCCTACGACGCCCAGGACATCCTGCGGGCCCACGAGGCCGAACTGGGGATGACCATCGTGGGGTTCCCGGCGCTGGTCTACGTGCCCCGCCTCGACCGCTACGTGGCCGAGGCCGAGGTGCCGGCGGGCTACGAGACGAGAACGGTCTCGGGAACGATGGTGCGATCGCTGCTGGCCAGCGGCGATGCGATTCCGGAGTGGATCAGCTTCCCTGAGGTCGCCGCCCAGCTTCGCCGGTGAGCCCAGCTTCGCCGGTGAGCCCAGCTTCGCCGGTGAGCCCAGCTTCGCCGGTGAGCGGAGCCCCGTCGCCGCGGTTCCGGGCGGCCTCGTCGGCCGCAGCTGCCGCTCGGAGCAACTGCCTCAGACTCTCGGTCGTCTCCCGCATGCGGCCCGCTTCGGCGAGGGCGGCGGCTTCGATGTCGTCGCGGTCGTGGTCCATGCAGGAACGATTCCCCACTGACCGTGGTTCAAAACACTGTCGTTGAGCACTCAACGCGCCGTTTGTCCGGTACGCGGCGTCATAGCCCGGTCTCTCAACCGTTGTCCGTTATGGGACGAATGCCGCACCCGCCCTGGCCCGTCCCGGTTCCCCCCCACAAAGGCGTGGCGCAGCAAGAAAGGGACATCGTGCGAGACCGGATCGAGCAGAACGAACTCCTCACCCCCACCGAAGTCGCCGAGCTGTTCCGGGTCAACCCGAAGACTGTCACCCGCTGGGCCAAGACCGGCAAGATCACCGCCATCCGCACCCTCGGCGGCCACCGGCGCTTCAACGCCAAGGAGATCCTCCGGTTCCTGGAAGAGCAGAAGGTCTCGTAGCGGGTCGTCCTCGCGTGAGAGCTCGCGCCGACCCGCCGGAGGTCGCTCACGTTGTCGCCGCAACAGGAGGCAGGCTCGCCGGTCAGCCGGACGCTTGTGCGGCCTTGGGTTCGGTCCAAGTTGCCCCGTCGCCTATCATCTCCCACCGTCCGGTCGACCCCGCCGGACACACGACTTGGACACACGACTTCGGGAAATCGCCGTCAGGATGGGGTCTGATGCGACACTTCCCGGCACGACGGAACACGGGGCTTCAACGGTGAAACCCCGGGTCATACGGCGAAAGCCGCTCTGACCACCGGCTTGGCCCGTTCGTCTAGGGGCCTAGGACATCACCCTCTCAAGGTGGAGACACGGGTTCGAATCCCGTACGGGCTGCTATAAAGATGCTGGTCAGGGGCCATTTCCGGTGAAGACGGGAGTGGCCCATTCATTGTCCATCCATAGAACTGATCGACCTCCGCTTCGGCTTCGTGATTCGGGACCCCTTCAACCGCACCTATGCGCGTTGAGGGGGTCGATATGCGACGGGGTTTCTGGAGTCAGTCGAAGAATCCCGCTCGTGGGCCGAGGTCGACACTGTGACGGCCGGCGATCTGCTCGCAGATCGCGGCGACAGGGGTGCCGGTGCGCTCGGCGGCGACACGGACGAAGACCACAAGCGCATACCACGACCAGGTCCACAGGTCGTCGCTTCGCCACCACGTGACCTCGTCGAGGAGGTCGGGTGTCAGCCCGGCGCGGATCATGGCGACGGAGCGCAGGGCGTAATGGCTCTTGTGATGGTCGGTCTTCCCGCTGAAGTGGCACTCGGGGAGATACCTCTCCCGGATGCCTTCGTAGTCGATGGGGTCTTCCCGGGTGGCGCTCGACATCTCGAGGGCGTCGGCTGCGAGCTCGAGCAGGACCTCCGCCGGGAAGGTGTTGTTCCTGGGATGGAGACCCCCGAGCTTCAGGCCGACATCGGTTATGTCGGCACCGGCGGCGAGTCCGCCGAGCGCCACGCGGATCGTTTCGAGCCCGTCCTCGGCTGTCGGTCGCTTGCGTGTTGCCATCACGGGTACACGTTGCCGACCTCAAGGATGTGCCAGGTCTTGCCCCGGCGGCCGAGGACGATGTTCACGGACCAGCCGGGTTGGGCGATGGCGCTCGCTGACTTCGGGACGGAGACTGGGCCGATGCCGCCTTCGAACCAGAGCCGGCCCGGCTCGACTCCTTCGATCATGAGGTAGTCGTCGATGTAGGCGTCCTCGTCGAGGGCGGTGGCGTCGATGGTGGTCTTTCGGGCCTAGTCGAAGAGCATGCCGGACAGGCGCTCGGCTCTGGGAAGGTCGCGGGCTGCCTCGCCGCCTCGTTCGACGGCGATCTCGACAGTGCCCGGGTTGAGGTAGCCGTGTTCACCGAGCCATTTGGCCAGCTTCTTGGTGACGGTGCCAGCGGCGCGCGTGCGTACGGCACGGAAGCCTCCTGTCCGGTGGAGCCGGCCCCTTCGCTGTGCAGCGTGATGATCTCGGCGTCCGGTCGGAGATCGTCGAGGAGGCGATCTTCGAGGACGATGCTGATGTGCCATCCCTCGTACGGCTCGAGGGCCTGACCGATTTCCTGCCATGTGAGCGCGTGGCCGTCGACGACGACGTCGTGTGGCCCGCCGAGGTCACGCTGCTCTCCCCAGACGAGCCGTCCCGCGACCTCGTCCCCGCGCAGGCGCCAGCTGGACCGGTGCGGGTTCTGCTCGAGGTACTGCCGGCCGATCTCGGCTTCGGCGCGCTGCCGGAGATGAGCGAAGAGCTCATCGACGTCGGCGTCGTGGGCTCCGAGGCCGGCGAAGTGGAACCCGTCACCGACCGCGACACCGGTTTCCTCGAACTCCAGCTCAATACCCGTCGGGGCCCGCCACAGCCGGGACACGAGCTCGTGAGGTCGGCCGTCGAAGCCCGAGACCACGAACGGCGCCGGCGGATCGGGCAGTTCGGGGTATCCGGTGATGGCGGCAATCCGTCGATCGGCGCAACGGTCGCAGAGCTGCCTACGGTCGAGTGACACCCTGGAGTCGTGGGCTCCGCAGTCCTCGCAAACCCCGCTTGGCACAGCAGCAGACTAGAGCTCGCGGCAAGGGCCGAACTCGCTGCGTCAGGCGGCCTCGTCGGCCAGCCCGGGATGCAGTTGCCAGGCGTCGTCGAAGTCGAGACCTCGGCGTTCGTGCTCGAGCCCGTCCTTCATCCAGGGCAGCAGCCAAAGCTGGAGATGGTCCATAGCCGTTCGGAAATCCCGATGGGCCACGTACCGGCCGTCGTGGGTGGTGTGGTAGATGTCCTTGGGCGGGATGTAGCGATAGGCGTGGCCGGCGTCATCGAGGTTGAGGTAGCGGCGCGTGTAGTAGTGCTTGTAGAGAAAGAGTGTCGGACGGGGTCGGCGCAGCACCAGGTTCATGATCATGAAGTCCGCCGGGTCGAAGAAGGGGAACCGCGGGTTTCCGGCCACCAACCGGGTGACGGCTTCGAGGGGTGCCAGCCAACTCTCGTGCAGGGGGCCCTCGTCGAAGGGAAACACGATGTTCCCGCTCCGCCAGCCCAGGTCCTTATAACGGCGAAGGGGTGCCTCGCTCTGATCACGGTTGAGCGTCTTCATCTCTCCTCCTCATCGCTGGTTCAATTAACGAGGAGTATGCCGAGGGGCTATGACAACGAGCGGCCGGACGAATCAGAAGACGGGAAGGAGGTCGAGGAGCTTGTCGGCGAACTCGACCATCCCGCGGGCCTGGGTGAGCGCGTCCTGCACCTCCTCGCTGTCCACCGGGTCGGGGTCGCTCGGATACTCGATGTCGTTCCGGCGGCGACGCAGGCGGTCAAAGGGCCGGAGGGCGCTGCCACCGGGAAGGTCACCGGACTGGGCTGAGACGGCCTCGCGGACGGCGATGTGCCCTCCCCGGCTGGTCGCCCGGAGCCCCTGCGCTTCGAGGAGTGCACTGCAGGCCTTGCGGGCCGCGTCGTAGGAGGTTGCGAACGCGGCTTCCGGGTCGTTGTCGGCGACGGTGGCGGCCGAGGCCAGGTGGCGCGTGGCGCTGTCAACGAGTCGGCGGGCGGCGGCCACGTCTGGGGTCACCCGCTGGAGTTCGTCGGCGTCGAGCAGGCGGTCGATGGTGGCTCGCCCCGGTCCCCAGGTCGTCGCGCCTTCCGAGTGGTGGGCGAAATGGATCGGGACGAGCGGTGACGAGCGGACCTGGCTGAGGAACCCGTCGTCCGATTTCGACCAGGCAGATCGGCTTCGGATGGTGGTGTTCACCGGCCGGTGCAGTCGTTGCTCGGCCCGCAACGCCGCTTGGTATACCTCACCGCGACCGGGGCGGCCGATCACCAGGACGTCGACGTCGGCGGGGGGACGTCCAAGTTGGCCCTAGTAGCGGGCCGCCCACGACTTCCGTGTCGTCCGGGCCACCCGTGTGGGTGCCCCGGCGGGTCAGTGCCATGCCGCGATGAGTTCGGCGGGTCCGTAGGTTGCGTCCACGTCTTGTACGGTCGTTCCGGAGCGGCTCACGACGATGAGTGCGGCCTGGTCGGCGCCGGGGACCTTGCTGCGGTGGGCGGCGAGGGCGGCGAGGTCACCTCGGTTGAACGGGCTGCGCTCCCGCCACTTGATAGAACCGACCACGGCTACCCGCCGGGCATCCGGCCAACGGTCGACGCCTACGACATCGACCTCGAGGTCGCCGGTGCGGGTCCAGTAGCCGCCGACCACGGCGACGCCGGCCAGGCGGGGATCCTCGGGCGCGAGGCGTTCGAGCGACTCGCGGATGAACGGCTCGACAGCGCGGCCCCGGTAGTCGACCCACGACTCGCGTATTCGGTGGAGAGCGAGGTCAGGTCGTCCCCGGGCGATGTCGGGTAGGGCTGGTTCGATGAATCGCAACCAGAAGCGGAGGTAGGAGTCGGCGACCCGGTACCGGGGCTCGCGCGCCGGGCGAGCGGAGACGGGATGGTCGGCGGCGACGATCCGTTTGGTCTCGCGGAGGAACTGGAGTGACCGGGCCAGGGGGGCGGCCTGCAGGCCGGCCCGCGAAGCGATGGACTTGTTCGTTCGGTCTCCGGCACCGACGGCGTTCAGCACGTGTCGCGCTTGGATCTCGGCTGGGAACTCGGCGGCGAGCACGTTCCTACCGACTACGACGAGGTCGGAGTTCTCGTCGGCGAGTTGCGCCCGCATGAACGACATGACATCGCCGGCGCCGCGCCACTCGAGACAGAGCCGGGGATAGCCGCCCGTGACCAGCTGAGCATCGATGGCCACCTGGGCAGCATCGACGCCGGTCATCGCCGCGGTGTCGGAGATGGTGAAGGGGTTGACGTGAAGTTCCCTGGCTCGCCCGAACAGCGGGCGGTCATGGGCGGTGAGCCTCTCCATCATCGACACGTCGGAGCCTATGAGAATGAACAGCACCGGTTTCACCTCGAGTTCCCGATCCCAGACGACCTGCAAGACGCCTTCGAGGGACGCGTTGGATTCGGCCAACCACGGGAACTCGTCGATGATCACGACAGCGGGGGTGTCGGGCAGAGCCGAGGCGACAAGACGAAACGCAGCCGGCCAGTCCGTGAGGGCGATCCCCTCGAAGACCCGAGCGCCCGGCAGGGAGGACCGGCTGGCTTCAAGAGCGAAGCGGCCCAACGCCTCGGCCGGAGTCTCCAGTCGGGCCGACGTGAAGAACAGCTGCGGTAGGCCGCTGCGGTCGGCGAACTCGGTGATAAGCCGCGACTTCCCGGCCTGGCGGCGGCCGCGGACGCTGAGTAGCCGGCCCCGACCATCGCTTGCCACTGCGTCAAGATGCTGCGCCAGGCGCCCGAGGTCATGCGTACGGCCGACGAACCCGTGTCTCGACATATCATGAGACTAACAGCAATGTTAGTAACATGGCTAGACGTAGTGCCGGCGCATCCATAGTTCATCCATAGAACTGGGGACTACTCGGCGCTCTGGAGCGCTCTCCCCGGAACCCGGCACCCGACGTGAGGTGCCTGGATGCTCTGGAGGGTCTCCGCGGAAGATCTACATCACCCTCTCAAGGTGGAGACACGGGTTCGAATCCCGTACGGGCTGCAAAGAGGTAACAGTAAACTAGCAGGTCAGAGGGCATAAATGGGGTCCGGGGAACCGGGCCCCATTTCCTTTTTTCGTGGCCGTGTCCACTAGTCGGACTCGTGACACGGCTCGTGACACGAGTCGGCTCGGGTTTGGACGAGCTGACCGGGCGGCACCAGAGGCGTGTGGGGGGCCTTGGGTTCTGGCTATGGCCATGGCCACGCCTGTTGTCGTGTCTGCTGTTCATGGGGACAGTCTGCATGAGCGTATTCCCACCCAACTTCCCGGTTTCGTTCCCAAACCGTTCCCGACCAGGGTTTTTTTGATGAATCGGTGGCTGCGGGTTCCCGACTCGTTCCCAGTGCCTTCCTGGATCGGTCGTTGGGCGGTCCGGGGAGAGCCGATCGATCGGCCCGGTCCGGCTGAGCGTCCGGTCCGGGGGTGACCAGGCCCGCCAGATTGTGCCGCCGTTGGCAAGATCTTGCATATGATCTTGTTGAGGGGGTCGTGATCGTGGGGATCATCTATCAGGCGAGTGATCTGGCCAGTAGGCGTCGTGAGTTCATTGACGAGGCGCGGCGTGGGTGTGCTCGGCTGCGCGATACGGACGGCGCGTCCCTGGTGATGGTGCCCGCCGACGCGTTCGAGGTTCTGGTCAGTCTTCGGGACTGGCTGGCTCGGGATCTTCAGCTCGAGCGGGTGCTCGGCCGCCCCTGGGGTGAGCGGCGGCCGGTGGAGTTCGGCGACCTCGCTTGGCTGGTCGTGTTCGATGACGACGATCAGATGGAGTTCCACCGGGAGCTGCACGAGGCGCTGATGCTGAGTCTGGCGTCTGACTCCATCGAGCCGGTGGATCGCTGCGTCCGCGAATGGCGTACCACCGCCCAAGCCCTGTCCGACCCTGCTGGCCGGGCGGTGTTGGTGGGAGCGGTGACGGATGCCGATTTCGAGGAAGTCGATCGCCCTGCCTGATCCGGCGCCGAGGGCCTACTGGCCGTTCGCCGCTGCCCGCCGACCGGGCGGGCCTCCGGATACCGGATCGACCTCACGGTTGCTCACTCCTCTCGTCGGCCGCTCCCGCCGGCGTTGTGGGACACCTCCGGCTGAGCGATAGGAGCGGTTTCGGCGTGCCGCGGCAGGGCGCTGAGCTTGAGAGCGAACGGCACTCCTGTGCTACCCGGATCGTTGAAGAACCCGCGCTGGTGTGGTCCTTTTGGTTATCCGGCCTCGGCGAGTTGCTGGATCGTGCGGGCGGGGCGGGCGCGGACGAGGTCGTGATTGGTTTGAAGGGCGAGCCAGAACTCCGGGGTGGTCCCAAAGGCGCCGGCGAGCAGCCAAGCGGTTTCTGGCGTGACACCCCGCTTGCCGCGAACGAGCTCGTTGATCCGCTGGACCGGGACACCCAGGTGCCCGGCGAGGGCGACCTGGGTCACCCCCAACGGCTTGAGGAACTCCTCGCTGAGGATCTCTCCTGGATGGGTTGGTGTGCGTTTCCTCGGCAACATCCTGGGCCACCTCAGTGGTAGTCGACTATCTCAACATCGTGGGCATCGCCCGATTCCCATCGGAAAACGATTCGCCACTGCTCATTGACGCGAATGCTGTGCTTCCCCTTCAGATCCCCGTGAAGCGCCTCCAGGCGGTTCCCCGGAGGAGCACGGAGGTCACGCAACTCCCTCGTCGCGTTCAGCATGTCCAACTTGCGGATGGCAGCCGACCGGATCTCAGGCGGCAAGCTCCGGATCACCTTGCCACGCTCACCGTGGAAGAGCGCTTCTGTCGCCTCGTCGCCAAAAGAAGCGATCACGACGTCACGCTCACCCTGCCAATTCTACCGTCTTTCACGGATACCGTGCAACGCGGTAGCGCTCCGGAGACGACATCCTGTCCGTCAAGCAGTGCGGGCGCCTCATGGATCCGAGCTGGTTCGGCACTTCCGAGCGGTACGTTACCAAGGTCATCTCAGCATGGACCGTCGGTACAAGCTAGACGGCCCGATAAATCCCGAGCGTGGCCTAGAGCTGATAGGTGCAATACCCCGACGGACTCCGATGCTGACCAATCGGACACTCCGGATAGCAATACCCCGACGGATCCCGCTCCTGACCCGACGGACACGGGCCCGATGGGGCGTCGGTGAAGAACCTGAGTTCGAAGGCTCCCTGGTTCCGGTTGACCGAATCGGCGGACACCGGGTAGTTGCCCGGCTCGGCGTTCGGGGGGACCGTGACAGTGGTCTTTTCGTTCGGTGCGTAGCCGCTCCCGGTGACCTTGAAGCTGGAGCCAGGCGGTCCATGGTCGGGCCGAATGTCGTATGACGCGGAGGCCCACGCCGCCGGTGCGGGAACGAGGAAGGCCGCGCAAACCAGGAAGAGAACCAGACTCCGCGCACGGCTCCACGTCACTGGCTTGTTCATAACCCCCACGCTAGAACCGGCCATCGGACCTCCCCAGGCAGGTTGGGCAGCAACCGGAAGGCTGATCTTTCCGGCCCGATCATGGTAGGTGAAGTTGTCCAGGACTGAAAAGGCGTGTGCCAGGGCTCGAGGACACGGTAAAGAGAAGGGCGCGTTCAAGGGATCCACGCAACGGGTGAGTCGAACGTCCGGGTCTGCCCCCACTTTGGTTGTTCAGGTTGGCCAGCAATTCGCGAGCGGCAGGACGATCGTCGGGCACGACTGGATGATGCCCGACGATCGCCCGGGCGTGGGCCCATTTCGGCTCGGTCGGGGAAGCTCGACTCGAGGTCGTCATGCAGTGACGCGCCGTGCTATCATCCTGTCATGAAGGAAGAACAGAAGGTGCTTACCGTCCGGGTGGACGCGACCCAAGCCCGTGAGGCTGAGGTGGTGGCACGCGTCGAGGGGATCTCGGTAAACGAACTCGTGCGGCAAGCCCTGCAGGGGCACATCGAGGCGCGTCGGAAGGACAAGGGCTTCCGGGCGCGGATCGCCGGGATCATCGAGGAGGATCAGGCAATTCTCGAGCGCTTGGCGCGGTGACGGAGTATCTCGATCTCGCGGACTACTTGCTGATGGCCGAGGCGGTGACCGGGATCGATGCTGCGGTACTGGCGAAAGCGGGGCGGCTCGAGTTGGCGGAGTCGGCGCTGATGGCTCCGCAGGCTGCCTTTGGCGAGGTCGAGTTCTATCCGGAGTTCGTTATCAAGGCGGCCGTTCTCTGCGCCCGCTTGGCCTGGAACCATCCGCTTCCGGACGGAAACAAGCGAGCCGCCTGGGTGGCGTTGCGGGAGTTCTGCGCTCGCAACGGATACCGGCTCACGCCGAACTCGGTCGATGACGCCGTCGTCACCATGGAGGCCCTGGCTGCGCACGAGGTCGATGAAGCGCAGTTGGCGGAGTGGATCGAGGCCCGGATCTCTGGGCAACCTCGATCGGCTTGATTCGATCTTCCTCTGGGGATCCTTTGCTGGCGATCAGGGATAGACGTTGCCGACCTCGAGGAGGCGCCAGGTCTTTCCTCGTCGGCCGAGCACGATGTTCACGGACCAGCCGGGCTGGGCGATGGTGCTGGCTGCCTTCGGGGCACTGACGGGCCGATGCCGCCTTCGAACCAGAGCTTGCCGTGTTCGACCTTGTCGATCATGAGGTAGTCCTCGACGTAGTCGTCGTCGTGGAGGGTGTTGGCGTCGATGGTGGTCGTGCGGGCGTGGTCGGAGAGGAGGCGTGAGAGCCGTTCCGCCTTCGGGAGGTCGCGGGCTGCTTCGCCGCCGCGTTCGGTCGCGATCTCGACTGCGTCATGGTCGAGGTAGCCGTGTTCTCCGAGCCGCCGAGCTGGAGGCTGAGGCGAAACGGGGGCGGTTCTCGAGTTGATCGGGCCCGGCTCGTGTGGCTCGCCATCCGGAGCGTTGCCCCGCCGGCCTGAGCCTCAGCGCCGGGGTGTCGAGTTCGCGCAGCGGATCAACGACCTGGTGAAGCGCATGCTGGCCGACGGCAAGCGGCTGATCCGGGAGGCTCCGCTGCTGAGGCGTCGGCGACCACCCTGTGTCATAACTACCATGCAATGTACTCAGCAGGTAAGTATCATGGTATCAATGAGCGAGGAGGAGCGTCGGCGTGGGGTAGCGATCCCGCCCGAACTGTACGCCGGGCGCAGTCTGGTGGTGCGCCCGCGTGACCTGGCGGGGCGGTGGTCGCAGCCGGCGAAGGAGCTGCGGCGGCTGGCCTCGTCCGGGGTGGTCAGGCGCCTCGCGCACGGTTACTACGTCGTGCCGCCGCCGGAGCGGGCTCTGGATCCCGGATGGCGGGCGGAGGTTGAGGCCGTGGCTCTGGCGGTGGCGGTGGCGGACTACGGGCCCGATCGAGTCGCCGTCATGGGGGTGAGCGCGGCGCGCCGGCATGGGGCCTTCCCGCGAGCGGTGGCGGTGGGCGTGGTGGCGGTGCCGTCCCAGAGGCCTGCGCTGACCACGACCTTCGGGCGGGTGGTGTTCGTGGAGCGGGACATCACCCCGTTAGGGGTGGAGTCGGATACGACCGTGTTGGGGGTCGGTTTCGTCACCAGCGTTGAGCAGACACTGCTGGACCTGGCGGACCGCCCAGGGTTGGGCGGTCTTCCCCCTCGTGCTGTGGGTGAGGCGATGATCGCTCTGTCGCTTCGGGTGAACTGGGAGGACACGTTGGGGTTGGCCCGGCGGCTGCGCCTCCACGCCGCGTATGTTCGGGCTCGCTGGGTTGCGGCCACTGCGGGTTTGTCTCCGACGCCGTGGCCGTTGCGGCGGCCCGTGCCCAGCTTGGGGCTCTTGCCGGCGCGCAAGGTCGACCCGTCCATGGGTGTGAGCGATGCTCGGGCGTGAGGAGCTGGCCCGTTGGGCGGCCGTCTTCGATGGCTGACGAACAGGTCCGCCGGGACCATCTGGTGAGCCATGTCCTGGCCGCATTGGGCAGCCTCCACCAGGACGGGCTCGTGTTCTACGGCGGGACTGCTCTGGCCAGAACGCGTCTGCCCCGGTTCCGGCTCTCCGAAGACGTGGATCTGCTCGTTGTCCCACGGCAGGAGTGGGCGAAGCGGATCGAGGAGACTCTCCCGGCCGCGCTCCGGCGCGGATTCGGCACGGTGCAGTGGCGGCCGGCGCCCACCGACGTGCCGTCCGGTGGCGCCGCGTCGCTCGTGGCTGGCGACCGGGTCGTGCAGCTCCAACTTGTCACGCTCGACAGGGAGGAACGCCGGTGGCCTCTGGAAGGTCGCACTCTGGAGATGCGTTACGCCGACGCGCCGCCGACCACCATGACCGTCCCCTTCGAGCGCATGCCCGCCGCGGCACGAGTGGCCTGGCACGTTGACCTCGACCACCAGATGGCGGCGCCGCCCGATCCCGACGCATGCCTCAGGTCTGTACGGGACGCCTGGGCGAGCGCCCTCGGCTGGTCGTGACTGCCGCCCAGCTCCAGTACATCCTCGATACATCCAACTGGGGACTACTCGGCGCTCAGGAGCGCTCTCCCCGGAACTCGGCGCCCGACGTGGGCTGCCTGGATGCTCTGGAGGGGTCTCCCTGGAAGGTGTTCATCACCCTCTCAAGGTGGAGACACGGGTTCGAATCCCGTACGGGCCGCAAGGCTAAGTGCAGGTGAGGGGCCATTTCCGGGGGATCGGGGGTGGCCCTTCGACTTGCCATCCATCACGGTTCCATAGAATTTCTCCGTTGGTCGGTGCTGGTGCGCTCTTTGGCCTTCACCCGCACCTATGCGCGTGGCGGGGGTGGATTTGCGACACGGTTTCGCGGCGTTGACAGACGTCACGGTCGGGCCTGCCAACGACGAGCATCGCCCGGTCCGCGTGGCCGAAGGGCGGCAGTCCTCAACTGCGCCGCCCTGAAGCGGTCATCGTGGTGGTTGTGCGCGGCCGGCCACGAGGCCCTGTTGCGTCGTCGCCCGGCGCCGAGACCATTGACGTCAGTACATGTTGCTTGTCGTCAGTACGTCCATGCCGTACGATGGCAGTCGAGGAGGTCGGTGACATGGGAGCAGCGAAGACGGTCAAGGTGACGAAGTCGGGCAACAGCCGGGTGCTTCCCGTCCCCGCGGAGCTGGCTCGTGACGCCCGGGTCGATGTCGGCGACACCATGTCGGTGGAGGTCCGTGGCACCGACATCGTCTACCGGCGAGACCCGAACGCTGCCCTCGTCGTGGGCGAGGGCGCCGGCCGCGTCGGTGTCGTCCCGCCCGGCCGGGCGCTGCGAATGCCGGGCCGTTCCTCGTCCGGTGCCCTCGACACCTGGGATTTCTGAGCTCCATCGGAGGGCGGACACCATGCAGGTTGATGGGCTCCAGTGGCCGCCGGGGCCGGAGGAGTACTACCTCGACAGCGACGAGCACCGGCCCGTGACCCAGGGCGACGTGTTCGCCGACGTCCCGTTCGCCAAGAACCGCCGGGCCAGCAAGCTCAGCGACGGTCCGAACACCACCCAAGAGCGGCGGCTCGTCGCCGTCATGGGCTACACGTGCGATCTCTATAACACCCAGACGGGCGAGCTCGGGAAGGTGCAGGTCGTCGCTCCGGTGATCGAGGCCGGCGCCGGCGGCATCCCCGACGACTGGGCCGGGGCCTTCAACTTCGTGCCCCTGCCCGACCTTCTTGGCGACGGCAAGATGTACGCCGTCGACCTGCGGGCGGCGTCGAACATCGACGCCTTCTACCTCGTGCCGGCCAACCGGGTGCGCTGCCTGAGCGAACTCGGCTGGGCCGCGTTTCGCCAACGCATCGGGCTGTCGAGCATGCGCATCGTCAACCACCTAGACGACCTGCGCAACGTCGGCCTTGACGTGTGGCGCGAGGTCGAGTTGTGGGAGCGCTGGAACCGATCCGGACGCAAGCCCGCCGCTTTCCAGGCGTGGCTGGACGAGCCCCAGGGCAAGCTCGGGGGGTTCACGCGTCGCAGCCTCCTGTACCGGGGCGCCACCAGCGAGATCCTCGCCGACCTCGAGCGGGAGCTCGACCGCCCGCGGCCCGCCCCGGTGACGAAGGGTGCGGTCGCAAAGAGGGCTGCCGTCTCGAAGGCGGGGACACGCAAGGCCGCTCCGGCGAAGAAGACGACTGGGGAGTAGCCAGCTGCTCCGATGGCGCCGGCCCTGACCACCGATCAGGGTCCGCCGGTCGGACCCGTCGCGGGCGGCACCGTTGATCGGATGGGGAGGATTGGCAGGCTGGGCGCAAGTCGGGGAGTACTACTACATCGCCGCCCGATTCGAGGGCACGCCCACCGGAGAGCCGGGTTGGTCGTTCGAGTTTCAGTCAAACATGCACCGCCACGGCTTGCTCCACCTCGACGTGAGGCCAGCGAACATCCTGCTCGATGGCACTACCCCGAAGATCGGCGACTTTGGTCTCGCTCGCTGGACCGGCAACGCCACGGTCCCCCAGGTGTACGCACCCCACGCTCATTCCCGAGATGCTCCGCGACTACGACGGGACCGAGGCGTCCGATCAGTACGCGATGGCGATGACCCTCGCCCACCTCGTCACGGCCGGCGCGATTTGTGTCATGCCTCCCGACCCGGCGAACCTGAAGGGCTGGAAGTCCTACCCGCCCCTCGGGCTCCTCTGTCCTAAGGTGGCCGGTCGACTACCGGACAAGGAGGACAACCATGCCTGCACGCACGGCAACGGCCCGCTGGGAAGGCGGCCTCAAGGACGGCAAGGGTTCGATGCGGTTGGGGGGCGGTGCCTTCGAGGGTCAGTACTCGTTCTCGTCACGGTTCGAGGACGGAGTAGGCACCAACCCCGAGGAGCTGATCGGAGCCGCCCACGCCGGCTGCTTCTCGATGGCCCTCTCCGCGGGGCTCGAGAAGGCCGGGTACAGCCCGAACTCGGTGGAGACGACGGCCAACGTCCACCTGAGCCCGGCCGACGGCGGCTTCCGCATCTCCCGCATCGAGCTCCGCGCCACCGCCGACATCCCCGGCATCGACGCCACCGCCTTCGCCGAGCAGGCCGAGGCGGCGAAGCAGAACTGCCCGGTGTCGAAGGCCCTGGCCGGCGTCGACATCGCCCTCGACGCCAGGCTGTCGTCAGCCTGACCGGCTGACTCCAGTTACTGCAACGCCCGCAGCTGCTCGCTGAGGATGTGGGCGTACTTGATCGTCACGCACAGGATGATCACAGGTCCACCCACGGCCACGGTCGCGATGCCGACGCGGGCCGGCCCGCTGAAGGGGGTGGCGGGGTGGGTGCCGGAGCCGGGGGCCGGGCCGGATCGGACCGGTGGCTGGAGCAGGATCGTGGGCACCGCGAAGCGAAAC
>CAZCVW010000020.1:0-19643 GCA_964502185.1 uncultured Burkholderiales bacterium | reverse complement strand
GGAGTTCTTCTCGCGTCGAAGCCCCGAGCCCATGAACGGTCTCGAGGTGGTCGACGATTTGCCGGGCGGCATGGCCAGCTTGAGTTCCACTTGAGCCAGGCCGCGTCATACGGGGCTGCACGTGCAACGCCGACGTCCCCCACGCCGGCATCGACGAGCACCCTGCTCATCGCCTCCAGGCGGCGGCCTCGTAAGTAGCCGCCGGGCGGTTCGCAGCAGATGGTGTTCCAGGGACTAAAGCCCCTGGTCGCTCTCGACCTGCTCGAGGTAACGCAGGATCTCGAACGCCCGGAAGCGGCGGTGACCGCCGAGGGTCCGGATGGCCGAGATCTTGCCGGCCCGGGCCCAGCGGGTGACCGTCTTGGGGTTGACGCGGAACATCTCCGCAACCTCAGACGGGGTAAGCAGGGCGTCGGGGTCGGTACGGTCTTGCATCGCCAGTTCCTCTCTTGACGGAGCTGCTCGGAGCGAGTTCCCGGGGGAGGGATTGCTGTCCGCTTTCGTCCTCCAAGGTACGCACGGTCCCCTTGTGGGTCGATAGCACGGGAGAGCCATTTCTGGCCTCCGCTTCGGACTAGTCCAGCCCTCCGGTCATCGCCCATGACCAGCGGTTTTGCACGACGGCGGTCCAAACTGCGGGGACGGGACCACCTGGGAGGAGAGCCCGTCAGGGGATCTATCGGCACGTTCCGTGCTCAAATTGAGCGCACCGGACAGGGCAAATGCGACAACGCATACGATGCTTCCTGGAGGAGCCCGAGAAAGGGGTGTCGAACGCCGTTGGCAGTGTTCGATCGCATCGAAGCTGAGGACTACGAACAGGTGGTTTTCTGCCACCACCGCCCGTCGGGGTTGCGTGCGATCGTGGCGGTCCACTCGACTGCGCTTGGCCCGGCTTTGGGCGGTACGCGCTTCTATCCGTACGCCACCGAGAGCCAGGCGTTCGACGACGTCCTGCGCCTGGCCAAGGGCATGACGTACAAAGCGGCCCTGGCCGGCCTCGACCTCGGCGGCGGCAAAGCGGTCATCTGGGGCGACCCGGCCCGCGACAAGAGCGAGTCGCTGCTCCGGGCCTTCGCCCGTTTTGTCGACGCGCTCGGCGGGCGCTACATCACCGCGCAAGACGTGGGGACCACCCAGGCCGACATGGACCTCATCCGCCGGGAAACCCGCTGGGTGACCGGCGTGTCCCAGTCGCTGGGCGGGTCCGGCGACCCGAGCGTGGCCACGGCTGAAGGCCTCTACTACGGCATGAAGGCGGTGGCGTCGACGCTGTGGGGCAGCTCGTCGCTGGAGGGCCGCCACGTCGCCGTACAAGGCGTCGGCAAGGTTGGCTACGGCGTCGTCCGCCACCTGATCGAGGAGCGCTGCCAGGTCACGGTGGCCGACATCTCGCCCGCCGCCGTCGACCGGGTCGTGGCCGACTTCGGCGTCGAGGTCGCTCCGCTGGAAAAGATCCACACCATCGAGTGCGACGTCTACGCGCCCTGTGCCCTCGGCGGCGCCCTCAATCCCCGCACCATTCCGGAGCTCCGGTGCGCGGCGGTGTGCGGGTGCGCCAACAACCAGCTGGCCGAGCCCGGCTGCGACGACGCCCTGACGGCGGCGGGAATCCTCTACGCCCCCGACTACTGCGTGAACGCCGGTGGGATCATCAACATCGCCGAGGAGCTCCGGGGATACTCCCGGGAACGGGCCGAGACCGGACTGCGTCGCATCTACGACACGACGCTGGCCGTCTTCGAGCTGGCCCGGGCGGACGGCATCACGAGCGCGGCGGCGGCCGACCGCCTGGCCGAAGCCCGGATCGAAGCCGTGGGCCGGCTCAACCTCATCCGCCCCCCGAGCCGATAGGCGCACGACGGCGTCGGTACACTCAAGCGGCAATGGCCCGGGTGCTGGCAGTAGCGAACCAGAAGGGCGGCGTGGCCAAGACCACGACCACCCATTCGCTGGGCGTCGCCCTCGCAACTGGGCGAGCGGGTGCTGCTGGCCACCCGTCCCGTATCGCCGTCGTCCTCGTTCTGCTGCTCACGCTGGCCGCCGCCTGCGGGAGTGACGACGAGGGCAAGGCCGGGAGTCCCGACAGCGGCGGCGGCAACGCCGCCGGGCAGATCGTGATCGGTACCACCGACTCGCTCCAGAACAGTTTCGACCCGGCGCAGGCCTATGACTACTTCGGCTCCGAAGTGATCTTCAACACCGCCGAGACGCTGGTGACCTACGCTCCCAACGCCACCGAGCCGTCCCCGGCGCTGGCCGCCTCCCTGCCCGATGTCTCGCCCGACGGGCTGACCTACACGTTCGAGCTGCGGCCCAACCTCAAGTTCCACGACGGCACCCCGCTCGACCCAGCCGCGGTGAAGTTCTCGCTGCTGCGGGCCCGTGACTTCGGAGCCAAGGACGCCGAGGCCGCCGGCTTCCTGCTGTCCGGCATCAAGGACATCCAAACGCCGTCGCCGACGACGGTGGCGATCACCCTGTCGGCCCCGAACGTGACGTTCCTGTCCCGGCTGGCCTTCTCGGTGGCCAGCATCGTGAGCCCGGCGGCCTACGCCGACAACGTGCTGAGCGGCAACGAGGCCGAGGGCCCGGCCGTGACCGGGAAGTACAAGACCGACACGGTGGTCGGCAGCGGTCCCTACCAGCTGGCCTCCTACAAGGAGGACGAGTCGCTCAGCTTCGAGGCGAACCCCGACTACTGGGGCGCGGCACCGAAGACGAAGCGGATCCTGGTCCGGCTCTTCGACAAGTCGTCCGCGCTCAAGCTGGCGCTGCAGAACCGGGAGGTCCACGTCGCCTTCCGCAGCCTCCAGCCCGACGAGAACAACTTCTTCAAGGACCGGCCGGGGTTCAACCTGGTGGAGGGCGAGGGTCCCGGCATCCGCTACCTCGTCTTCAACGTGACGGGGAAGACGTGGGACAAGCCCGACATGCGCCGGGCGCTGGCCGCCGCCATCGACCGCCAGGCCGTGGTCGACGAGGTGTTCAAGGGCACGGCCAAGGCACTCCCGTCGATGATCCCGACCAGCTTCCCCACCCACGAGCCGAAGTGGACCGAGCTCTACGGGCCGGGCGCCGACAAGGCCGCGGTTGAGCGCCACCTGGCCGCCGCCGGCGTGCCCGCCGGCCAGAAGGTGTCGGTCGACTTCTGGTACAGCCCCACCCACTACGGCGAGACCGAACCGGCCGTGGCCGAGGTGATCGCCCGGAGCCTCGAGGCCACCGGCCGCTTCGACGTCAACATCAGCAACGTCGAGTGGTCGGAGTACGGCGAGAAGCGTCGGGCCGGGGAGATGCCCGTCTTCCTCATGGGCTGGTTCCCCGACTACCTCGACCCTGACGACTACCTCGAGCCCTTCGCCGATCCCGACATCTTCGACCCGGCGAAGTGGGAAGACGCCAAGATGCTCGACCTCGTCCACGCCTCCCAGCGGGAACTCGACGCCACCAAACGGGCGACGCTCATCAAGGCCGCCCAGAGTTACATGGCCGAGCAGGCCCCGTACGTGCCGGTGTTCTCGATCTCGCAATTCGCGGCGACCACGGACGACGTCAGCGGCGTGATCCTCGACCCCATCCAGATCTTCCGCTACTGGCTCTTGGAGAAGGCAAATTAACTTTGCCCGGCTGAGCGGTCGCCGGGCGACCCTCCGGGCCTACCTCCTCACCCGCCTGGCCCTCACCGTCCCGCTGCTGCTCGTCCTGCTCACGGCCACCTTCGTGCTGTTGCGGGTGGCGCCGGGCGACCCCGTGACCGCCACCCTCGGGGAGCGGGTCTCCGACGCCCGGGCGGCCGACGTGCGCCGGAGCCTCGGCCTCGACGAGCCGTTGTGGCGCCAGTACGTCGACTACCTGTCCGACGTGACCCGGGGCGACTTCGGGAAGGCGATCACCACCAAGCGCCCCGTCCGCCAGACCATCTCCGACCGGTTCCCGGCCACGCTGGAACTGACGCTGGCGGCCATGCTGGTGGCCATAGGTGTCGGCGTGACCGTGGGCGGTCTCGCCGCCCGGTTCCGGGGCACCGCCCTCGACGTGGGCGGACGCCTGATCGGCATCGTCCTCTATGCCGCCCCCATCTTCTGGCTCGGCATCCTGTTCCAGCTGCTCTTCTCCGTCTGGCTCGGCTGGTTCCCGACCGGAGGAAGAACGGCCGCCTTCGCCGAACCCCGGGACCTGACCGGCCTGTACACCCTCGATGCGCTGCTCACCGGCGACTGGGATGCGCTCGGCCAGGCCCTGCGCTACCTGGCCCTGCCCGCCCTGACGCTCGGCCTTGTCATCGGCGGGATCCTCGTGCGCCTGGTGCGGGTGAACATGATCCAGACGCTGCGAGCCGACTACATCGAGGCGGCCCGGGCCCGGGGCCTGCCGGAGCGGGCGGTGGTGTTCCGCCACGCGCTGCGCAACGCCCTCGTCCCGGTGGTGGCCGTCGTCGGCCTCCAGTTCGCCCTGCTGCTCTCCGGGGCGGTGCTGACGGAGACCACCTTCACGTGGCCCGGTATCGGCCAGTCGCTCTACGGGTTCCTCCAGAACCGCGACTACACGGCCGTTCAGGGCATCGTGACCTTCTACGCCTGCTTCGTGGTGATCATCAGCCTGGCCATCGACGTGGTCACCGCCTTCATCGATCCGCGGATCCGGTACTCGTGAGCGCCTCGGCGGCCCGGGTAGCTCGCCGGCTCGAGCGCCATCTGCGTCGATCTCTGGGCCTCTGGCGGGCGGCCGACCCGACCACGCGCCGCCTGACCACCTTCGCCGCCGCCGTGACCGGCGCCTTCGCCGTGGTCGCGCTCCTCGCCCCGGCGCTCGCCCCCTACGGCCAGGCCGAGTTCGACGGGTTGCCGCAGCTGGCCCGGCCCAGCCTCGACCACCTCTTCGGCACCACCACCCTGAAGTACGACGTGCTCTCCCGGGTGATCTACGGCTCCCGCCTCGCCTTTGGCGTCGTGCTGCTGTCCACCACCTTCGCCCTCGTCGTCGGTGTACCCCTCGGCCTCGCCGCCGGGTACACCGGGCGGCGCCTCGACCGGATCCTCGTCCTGATCATGGACGCCCTCTACGCCTTCCCCAGCCTCCTGCTGGCCATCGTCGCCGCCTTCGCTCTCCGCGACTTCGTCGGCCAAGGAGTCCCCGCCGCCGCCCTGTCGATCTCGGTCATCTACGTGCCCCAGTACTTCCGCGTCGTCCGCAACCACACACTGGCGGTGCGGGAAGAGCCCTTCGTCGACGCCGCCCGGGCCATGGGTGCCCGGCCCCTCACCATCGTGACCCGCTACATCGCCGCCAACGTGCTCCAGTCCGTCCCGGTGATCTTCACGGTGAACGCGGCCGACGCCGTGCTCACCCTGGCCGGCCTCGGGTTCCTCGGCTACGGCGTCCCGCCCCGGACGGCCGAGTGGGGTTACGACATCGCCCAGGCCATCAGCGACGTGGGCACCGGCTACTGGTGGACCTCGCTCTTTCCGGGCCTCGGCATCCTCGGCCTCGTCACCGCCCTCAGCCTGCTCGGCGAAGGCGTCAACGACGTCCTCAACCCGAGGCTCCGCCAAGCCGGCCTCCGCCTCGGCCCCGAGGACGGGGGGACCGGCGCGGTGACGGAACTCGCTGTGCCCGTCCCTGTGCTCGCGCCCGTCCCCGGCCCCCCGGCGGGCCCGGCCGGAGTGCTCGTACTGGCCGGCGTGTCCGTCACCTACCCGAGCGCCCGGGGGCCCGTTCGGGCGGTGCACGGCGTCGACCTCCACCTCACCGCCGGGGAGTCGCTCGGGCTCGTGGGCGAGAGCGGCTGCGGCAAGTCGTCCCTCGGGCGGGTCATCCTCGGGCTGCTGCCGCCCGGAACGCAGCTGACGGGGACGGTCGCGGTCGACGGCACCGACCTCACCGCCGACCCGGACCAGTGGCGGCGGGCCCGGGGGGAGCGGATCGCCATGGTGTTCCAGGACCCGGCCACCCGCCTCGACCCCCTCCAGCGGGTGGAGGCCCACTTCACGGAGACGATCCGGGCGCACCGGCCCGGCGTGTCCCGGGCGCAGGCACGGCGGATGGCGGCCGAGAGCCTCGCCTCGGTCGGGGTACCGGCCGGCCGGGCCCGGCAGTACCCCCACGAGTTCTCCGGCGGGATGCGCCAGCGGATCATGATCGGCCTGGGCTGCGTGCTCGAACCCCGGGTGTTGGTGGCCGACGAGCCGACCACCAGCCTCGACGTCCTCGTCGAGGCCCAGGTGCTGCGCCTCCTCGACGACCTCCGGCGGGAACGGTCCATCGGGGTCGTCCTCATCACCCACAACCTCGGGATCGTGGCCGAGACCTGCGATCGGGTGGCCGTCATGTACGCCGGCCGCATCGTCGAGGAAGGGCCGGTGGCGGACGTCTTCGCCCGGCCTCACCACCCGTACACGCAGGGCCTGCTGGCCAGCGTGATCACCCTCGACACCACCGAGCCCACCTCGATCCCCGGCGCCCCACCCGACCTGGCCGACCTGCCGCCCGGCTGCCCCTTCGCGGCCCGCTGCCCAATGGTCATGGACTCCTGCCGCCAGGTCTTCCCGGCCACCGTTTCTGTCAGGGCGGATTCTGGCAGGGCGGGTTCTGGCGGAGCGGGCCATCGGGTGGCCTGCCACCTCTACCCCGGAGCCCAGCCGTGAGCCCAGAAATGAACCCAGCCCCGCTGGTCCGGCTGCGGGGCTTGAGCGTCCACTACGCCCTCCGGGGCCGGTTCGGCCGGTCGCGGCTCGGGCCGGCCAAGGTCGTACGGGCCGTCGACGGCGTCGACCTCGACGTCGCTCCCGGCGAGACGCTGGGCGTCGTCGGCGAGAGCGGTAGCGGGAAGACCACGCTGGGCCGGGCCATCCTCCGCCTGGTGGAGCCGACCGACGGCACGGTCGAGTTCGAGGGCCACGACATCACCCACCTGTCCGAACGCCGGCTCCGGCCCCTGCGGCGCCGCATGCAGCCCGTCTTCCAGGACCCTCACGCCGCCCTCAACCCGGCCATGACCATCGGTGAGGCGGTGGCTCACCCGTTGGAGGTCCAGGGCCTGGCCGGCGACCGGGACGAGGGCCGGAAACGGGCCGGGGAGATGCTCGAACGGGTGGGCGTGACCCCCGCCCGGACGTACCTCGACCGCTTCCCCGAAGACCTCTCCGGCGGCCAGAAGCAGCGGGTCGTGCTGGCCCGGGCGCTGATCACCGAGCCTGCTCTCGTGGTGGCCGACGAGCCCGTCGCCATGCTGGACATGAGCGTCCGGGCCCTGGTGCTTCGCCTCCTGGCCGACCTCCGCACCGACCTCGGCCTGACCTACGTCTTCATCACCCACGACCTGGCCACCGCCCGCCTCCTGTCCGACCGGGTGGCGGTCGTGTACCTGGGCCGGATCGTGGAGATCGGCCCGGCCGCCGAAGTCCTCGACCACCCCCGCCACCCCTACACCCGGGCGCTCCTGGAGGCCGTCCCCCGCCTCGACCCGTCGGCTCGCCACCGCCCCCGGCGCCTCCCGGCCGGTGAAGTCCCCGACGCCGCCGACCCGCCCCCCGGTTGCCACTTCCACCCCCGTTGCCCCGACTGCTTCGACCCCTGCCCGACCATCGACCCCGCCCTGATCGGGGGCGTCGCCTGCCACCTCCACAACCCGCCGGCGCCAACCCGGGGCAATTGAACAGTCGTCGGGTGTGGGCCACCCGCCCCCTTCATTGCGCCTTTGGCCTTTCGGCGGCTCTGGCGAGGGCGGCGGTGGCGGCGGCCACGAGAGCTTCGGGCGTGAAGGGCTTCGGGAGGTAGCCGGCTGCATCCTCGGCGGACGGGGGCTGGGCGGAGATCACCAGCACCCGGCCCCGCCGGGCGGCCGCCAGCACGCTCTGGCTTTCGCTGGTCGGCATCCACGGGTCGAGGACGACCAGGTCGAAGGCGCCGGCGCCGAGGCGGGCGAGGGCGTGTTCCCCATCGGCGGCCAGGAGCACTTCGTGACCCGCCCGGCGGAGGTGGAGGCGGGCGGCCAGCAGGATGTCGGGCCGGTCGTCGACGACCAGGACCCTAGCCATCGTCGGCCCTAGCCATCGTCTTCGACGGTCACGCCTTCGCCGTCGACGAGGCGCCCGACGACGTAGGCGGGCTGCCCGGCGGTCTCCAACTCGGCCACCGCTGCGTCCGCCTCGGCGGCGCCGACCACGACCAGCATGCCGAGGCCGAGGTTGAAGACCCGGGCCATCTCGTCGCCCGACACCCCGCCGGCGGCGGCGATCTCGGCGAAGATCCGGGGCTCCGGCCACGTCCCCCGGCGGACGACCGCGCCGACGCCGGACGGCAGTACCCGGACCAGGTTGCCGGGAATGCCTCCACCGGTCACGTGGGCCAGGGCCCGTACGTCGACCGCCCCGGCCAGGCGGCGCAGCGCCGGGGAATAGATCACGCTGGGCACGAGAAGTTCCTCGCCCAGCGTCCGGTCGGCACCCGGCCAGGCGGGCTCGTCAACCTTCCGGCCGGCGTGGCCGAAGAGCACCTTACGGGCCAGCGAGTAACCGTTGGAGCGCAGCCCGGGGCTGCCCACGCCGATGACGGCGTCGCCGGCGGCCACGTCCCGGGGCAGGCGCCCGTCCGCTTCCACGACGCCCACGGCGAAGCCGACGAGGTCGAAGTGGCCGGGCTCCATCAGCCCGGGGTGCTCGGAGATCTCCCCGGCGATGAGGGCGCAGCCAGCCTGGCGGCAGCCGTCGGCCACACCGGCCACCAGGCCCTCGATCAGCGCCGGGTCGTTGTGACCCACCGACACGTAGTCGAGGAAGAAGAGCGGCTCGGCCCCGCAGACCGCGAGGTCGTCGACCGACATGGCCACGCAGTCGATGCCGATGGTGTCGTAGCGGCCGACGAGGCGGGCGATCTCCGACTTCGTGCCGACCCCGTCGGTGGTGGAGACCAGCACCGGCGACCGGTACTTCGCCGGATCGAAGGCGAAGAGCCCGGCGAAGCCGCCGACGTCGGAGAGCACCTCGGGCCGGCGGGTCGACCGCACGTGGCCCTTCAGCCGGTCCACCGCTTCCTCGGCCGCCTCCAGGCTGACCCCGGCGGCCTCGTAGGTCAGGCCGGCTGAGCTTTCCGGTCTGGGGACTGGCTGCTCGCTCACACCTCGGCGGGCTGGGTGGCGTCGCCGACCGGGCCGCCGTCCTGCGAGTTCAACATTTCTTCGAGCACCGGGACGATCGGGACGGGGTAGTCGCCGGTCAGGCAGGCGGTGCAGAACGACGAGGGCGGCGCGCCGGTCGCGGCGATCAACCGGGGGAGCTCCAGGTAGGCCAGGGAGTCGACGCCCAGGTACTCGCGGATTTCCCCCACCGACATGTCGGCGGCGAGGAGTTCGGAGCGGCGGCCGGTGTCCATCCCGTAGAAGCACGGCCACCGGTAGGGCGGCGACGAGACCCGCATGTGGACCTCCCGCGCCCCCGCCTCCCGCAGCATCTGGATGATCTGGCGGGTGGTCGTACCCCGCACGATCGAGTCGTCCACCACGATCAGGCGCTTCCCGTCGATGTTCTCCGGGAGCGGGTTGAGCTTCATCCGCACGCCCATGCCCCGCAGCGCCTGGTTGGGCTGGATGAAGGTGCGCCCGACGTACCGGTTCTTCACGAGGCCGTCGCCATAGGGGATGCCCGAGGTCCGTGCGAAGCCCTGGGCGGCGGGGATACCCGATTCCGGCACGGGCATGACCATGTCGGCCACCACCGGCGCCTGGCGGGCCAGCTCCTCGCCCATCCGCTGGCGGGCGGCGTGGACGTTCTGCGAGTAGAGCAGCGAGTCGGGCCGGGCGAAGTACACGAACTCGAAGAGGCAGAGCGACGGGCACGGCTCGGCGTAGCGGCGGGAGCGCACCCCGGAGGCGTCGATCACGATCATCTCGGCCGGTTCGATCTCGCGCACGAAGTGGGCGCCGACGATGTCGAGGGCGGCCGTCTCGCTGGCCAGCACCCAGCCGCCCTCCATCCGGCCCAACACCAGCGGACGGAAACCGTTGGGGTCGCGCACGCCGATGAGCCGGGCGTCGTCCATGAGGACGAGCGAGAAGGCGCCCTTGAGCTTGGGCAGCACCCGCTCGAGGGGCGGTTCGAGGTCGCGGCCGTCGGAGCGGGAGTTGGCGTCCCAGGCCCGGGCCAGCAGTTCGGCGATGACGTCGGAGTCCGACCCGACCGAGGCGAGGTCGAGGCCCATCTCCTCGGCGAGCTCAACGGTGTTCGTCAGGTTCCCGTTGTGGCCGAGGGCGAAGCCGGCTTCGCCTTTCGACCGGTAGACGGGCTGGGCGTTCGTCCAGGTGCTCGTCCCCGTCGTCGAGTAGCGGACGTGGCCGATGGCGAGGTGCCCCTCGAGGGGGGCGAGGCGCCGCTCGTCGAACACCTGGGTGACGAGGCCCATGTCCTTCACGACCGTGATCGTCTCGCCGTCGGACACGCAGATACCGGCCGATTCCTGGCCGCGATGCTGAAGGGCGAAGAGCCCGAAGTAGGTGAGGTTGGCGACTGCCTGGTTCGGGGCGTAGACCCCGAAGACCCCGCAGGCCTCGCCGATGCGGTCCTCCATCTCTGAAAAGGTTAGCGGTTGTCCGGGGTCCCGTCGGTTTGGGCGGAAAGCTCGGCGTAGTCGGCCCGGAACCCGTCGTGGAGCAGCCTCGGAACCTCCCGCCGGCTGCGGGCCAGCACGTACAATCCGAAGACCAGGTAGGCGACGGCGAAGAGGACGAGTTCCTTGCCGTGCCAGTCCTCGGGTACGACGGCTCCGGTGATGAACTGCGCCCAGAAGAGGGTGAACAGGACGATCGCCTCCTTCACCGACATCGACAGGTTGATGAGCACGACCACGGCGAAGAACGACTGGGCCGCGGTGAGGAGGACCTCTTCGCGCTGGCGGGCGATGAGGGGCAGGCCGTCGGTGCCGCCGGAGGCGATGGCGAAGGCGATGGGCAGCGTCCCCACCAGCAGCGTCCACTGGTTCACCTTGGAGGACACCAGCGTACCGAGGGCGGCGTTGGTGTTGAGCCGGTACGCGTACAGACAGGCCACCAGCAGCTCGGGGGCCTCGGAGGCGAGCGGCGCCAGCCACTGCACGAGGAAGAACTCGCTGATGCCGACCTCGCGGCCGGATGCGACGAGGGCGTGGGCGAACTCTTCGGCGCACAGCAGGATCACCGCCGCCGCGACCACGAACAGCCCGACCACCGCCGCCCGCCGAACGGCGGGGGGTAACTGGCCCATCGCCTCGGCCGGCCCGACCAGGTGGGGTTCCTCGGCCGGCGCCTTGGAGATCCGGATCATGTAGGCGATGAAGATCGAGACCAGGACGACGGCGTCGAAGAGGGTGATCGAGCTCTTGAGGGGCAGCGTCAGCGAGTACACGGTGGCCACCGACAGGAAGGAGAGCTCCACGGCGTGGGAGCGCTCCAGGGTCACGCCCACCATGCGCTCGCCCCGCTTGCGGTACTGCCGCCAGGCGATGAACACGACCGCCGTCCAGCCGATGCCGATGAGGAGCCGGTTGGCGCCGGTCATGTTGGCCAGCGCCAGGGCACAGTCCGACTCTTCCCCGGCGGCCAGTGAGGCCGGCGACTGGCAGACCCGGCCGAACTCCTCGTAGGCCTCCCCGCCGTTGAGGGCGAAGACGAGGTCGACGGCGTACTCGGGCAGGACGGCGATGAAGGCCAGCACGGCGATGGCCAGACCGGCCGAGATGTCGAGCTGGGCCACCTCGGCCGCCCAGGACAGGAGGAAGGCGGCGCCGACGATGGCCAGGCCGAAGATGAGGGCCAGCAGAGGCTCGGACAGGTCGGTGTGCGCCCGGGAGAGGATCACCCCCGGCACGGTGAGGGCGAAGGCCGCCCCCATCAACGTGTACTGCTTCGTGCGCCGCGGAGTCGCCGTGGGGTCAGACACGGGGCGTGATCTTACGGGGAGGTACCGGCGACGGCGGACGCCAGTTCGGCCAGGTCACCGACCACCAGATCCGGCTCGACCCCCAGCCGGTCGAATGGCGCCCCGGCCCGGTTGACCCAGGCCACCCGCAGCCCGGCCGACCTGGCCCCGGCCGCGTCCCACGGGTTGGAGGAGACGAACAGCAGCCGCCCGGGGTCCACGCCGAGCGCCCCCGTGAGGGCGTACACCAACGGATGCGGCTTGTAGATACCCACCTGCTCGACCGACAGGACAGGGTCGATGAGGCCGTCGAGGCCGGCGGCCCGGAGGCCCTCGCTCAGCATTTCCGGGGTGCCGTTGGAGAGGACGGCCAGGCGACGGGGAGCCAGGGCGGCCAGAGCGGTGGGCACCTCGGGGTAGGGCCGGACGTCGAGCCAGGCGCCGAGCAGCCGGGCCCGACCGGGGCCGTCGAGCCCGAGGCCGAACCGTTCCAGGGCATAGTCGAGCGCGTCGCCGGTCACCGCCCAGAAGTCGGCGTGGCGACCCATGAGGGAACGCAGCCAGGTGTACTCCAACTGCTTCTGACGCCACAGGTCGACGAAAAGGCCCGCGTCGCCGCTGACCTCGGCGGCCGCCCGTCCGACGGAGGCGATCTCGAGCAAAGTGCCGTAAAGGTCGAACACGAGGGCGTCGGTATCGCGCATGGGTGCGATTTATCACGCCCGGCGTGGTAAATCCCCACTCATGGGCCGTTGGCTGCTTGTGGTCACCCTCGTCATCGTTGGCTGCCGCGAGGATCGCCCCGCGCCGCCGCCGGCCGTGGCCGTCGACACCGAGACGCCCACACCGAGCCCGAACACCGAACCGCCACGGGTCGAGACGACCGCGACGACGCCCACCACCGACCCCATCACTGAAGACACCGATGAGGGGCCTGCGGTCGTCCTGCGGGGCGACGGGCTCGGGGCCGAACGCTTCGGCGCCCCCGTCGACCGGGTGATCGCCGGCCTCACACTCCGCTGGGGTCCGCCCGATACGGATACCGGCTGGGAGCCGGCGCACAACTCTCAGTTCGGGGTCTGCCCGGGCGGGGAAGCTCGGGCCGTGGGCTGGACAGGCTTCTCGGTGCTCTTCTCAGACGGGCCGACCCCCCACGGCCCCGCCGGTCGCCGGCACTTCTTCAGCTGGTACTACGAGGTCGCCGATCCCAACGCGCCGCGGCCCGATCCCGGCGGGAACCGCCCGCCGCTGCGGACCCAGGCGGGCATCTCCGTCGGCGCCACCGTGGCCGACCTGCAGCGGGCCTACGGCGACAAGCTCGAACTCTTCGACGCGGAGGAGGCCGGAGGTCCCTTCTTCGGCGTGAGCACTCCGGAAGGGACGCTGTCCGGCCGAGTGACCCGCGTGGATCCAACCGGTGTGGTTCGGGAGATCAGCGCCGGGGGAGGATGCGGCGAGTAGTGGAACCGACCACCGCCCTGCGCCGCATCGCCTTCCTACTCGAGCGGGAGCGGGAGCCCACCTACCGGGTAAAGGCCTACCGCAACGCGGCCACGACCATCGCGGAGCTCGCCGAGGGCGAGCTGGAACGCAAGACCGGCGCCGGGCGCCTCCAGGACCTGCCCGGCATCGGGGAGAAGACCGAGCGGGTCATCATGGAGGCGCTGGCCGGCGAGGTCCCCGCCTACCTGACGCTCCTGGAGGGAGAGCCGTCGACCGTCCCGGTTCTGGAAGGCCGGGCCAGGGAGCTGTTCGACGCCCTGCGGGGCGACTGCCACATGCACTCCAACTGGTCGGACGGCGGCTCGCCCATCGACGAGATGGCGGGGGCGGCCCGGGGCCACGGCCATCAGTGGGTGGCCCTCACCGACCATTCGCCCCGGCTCACGGTGGCCAAGGGGCTCTCCCCGGAGCGGCTCCGCCGCCAGCTCGGCGCGGTGGCCGAGGTCAACGGGCAGCTGGCCCCGTTCCGCCTCCTGACCGGGATCGAGGTCGACATCCTCCCGGATGGCGAACTGGACCAGGAAGAGGATCTCCTGGCGGAGCTCGACATCGTGGTCGCCAGCGTCCACTCCAAGCTGCGGATGGCCCGCGACGAGATGACCCGCCGCATGCTGCTGGCCGTGGCCAACCCCCACGTCGACGTCCTCGGGCACTGCACCGGCCGCAAAGTGCCCGGTGGCGGGGCGGGGGCAAGTACAGCCAAGGGGAGGCCCGAGTCCGAGTTCGACGCCGACCTCGTCTTCGCCGCCTGCCTCCGCTTCGACAAGGCGTTGGAGGTCAACTGCCGCCCCGAGCGGCTCGACCCACCCCGGCGCCTCCTGTCCCGGGCCGTCGAGATGGGCTGCAAGCTGGCCATCGACACCGACGCCCACGCCCCCGGACAGCTCGAGTGGCAGCCCTACGGGTGCGAGCGGGCGGCCGAGTGCGGCGCCGAGGCCGACTCGGTGGTCAACACCTGGGACGCGGCGCGCCTCCTCGCCTGGGCCGGGTCCCACCCTGCCTGAGCTGGCCCTTTGTCCACCCGTACACTTGCGGGAGTGGACCGTGGCGAAACTCCATGAAGACGATCGTCCTCGTCGGGGCGCTGTTCGTCACCGTCCTCGTCCCCGCCATCGCCCTGTACCGGACGTTCCGGGCCCGGCGGGTCTTCGGGACGGCCGTCGAGCACGCCACCTACGACGTGCTCCACAAAGCCAACGAGACCGCTCCGCCGTTTCGCGCCGGCCTGACCCAGGGGGCCGCGGCCAAGTCGATCCGGGGCATCCGCAGCCTCCTCGGCACCCCGGCCGTCTGCCTCACCAACGAGACGGAACTGCTGGCCTGGGACGGCATCGCCGAACATCACGGAGCCCAGGCGACCTACCTGACCGGTGAGGTCCTCCAAAGCGGCCGGCCCCGGGTGGTGAAGTCGGACCTGCTGCTGTGCCGGGACCCGTACTGCCCGATCAAGGCGGCCGTCTTCGTCCCCCTGGTCGTCGGCGAAGACGTGGTGGGAACCCTCGGCGCCTTCGGGTCCGAAGCCAGCCCCGGGCTCATCCGGGCCGCCGGCGAGGTGGCCCGCTGGGTGTCGACCCAGGTGGAACTGGCCGAACTCGACGTCTCCCGCGCCCGCCTGGCCGAGGCCGAGGTACGGGCGCTCCGGGCCCAGATCTCACCCCATTTCATCTTCAACGCCCTCACCGCCATCGCCAGCTTCGTCCGCACCGACCCGGAGCGGGCCCGGGAGCTCCTGCTCGAGTTCGCCGACTTCACCCGTTACAGCTTCCGGCGGCACGGCCAGTTCACGACCCTGGCCGAGGAGCTCCGATCCATCGACAAGTATCTCGTCCTGGAACGGGCCCGGTTCGGGGAGCGCCTCGGCGTCACCCTTCAGGTCGCGCCCGAGGTCCTGCCCGTCACGGTGCCGGTCTTCGTGCTCCAGCCCCTGGTGGAGAATGCGGTGCGCCACGGGCTGGAGAAGAAGCCCGGGCAGGGCCACATCAGCATCGTCGCGGAGGACCTGGGCCACGAGTGCCGCATCACCGTGGAGGACGACGGAGTGGGAATGGACCCCCAGACTGCTCGCTCCAACCTCGCCGGACGGGAGGATGGCATCGGCCTGGCCAACGTCGACGAGCGGCTCCGCACCGTCTTCGGTCCGGACTTCGGGCTGGTGGTGGAAACCGCACCGGGGGCGGGCACCAAGGTGAGCCTGCGCATACCCAAGTACCGCAGCGGGGTCCGGGCGTCGTGAACGTCGAAGCGCCGGAGCCCATGCTCAACGTGCCCATGCTCAACGTGCTGGTGGTCGACGACGAGCGGCCGGCCCTCGAGGATCTCGCCTACCTGCTGCGCCAGCATCCCCGGATCGCCTCGGTCCTGACGGCGGGCGACGCCACCGAAGCGCTCCGCCGGCTCCGGGACGGCAGCTTCGACGCCGTGTTCCTCGACATCCGCATGCCCGGCCTCGACGGCTTGGAACTGGCCCGGGTGCTGGGGCGCTTCGTCCGGGCCCCCGACATCGTGTTCGTGACCGCCTTCGACCAGCACGCCGTGGAGGCTTTCGAACTCGAGGCGGTGGACTACCTGCTCAAGCCGGTCCGGCCCGAGCGCCTCTCCGACGCCATCCGGCGCCTGAACAGCCCCGCCCGCCCGGCCGTCGGGGCGGGCCTGCAGGGCGACGCCGGCAGCAACCGCATCGCGGTGGAGACCGGTGGGCGCACCCGGATGATCGAGCGGGATTCGATCCGTTACGTGGAGGCGAGCGGCGACTACGTCCGGCTCCACACCGACCAGGGCGCCTTCCTCGTGCGCATGCCGATCTCGGCCCTGGAAGACCACTGGCGCGACGCCGGCTTCGTCCGGGTCCACCGCGGCTATCTCGTGGCGCTCCGCCACCTGACCGAACTGCGGACCCGACCGGGCGGCGGGTACGTCCTCCAGGTGGCCGACCAGGAACTGCCAGTCAGCCGCCGCCACGCCCGTGAGCTGCGCGACCTGCTGTCGGGCGCATCCTCGCCCCGCAGGGCTGGATCGTGAGCGAGAGCATCCCGCCCGTCCCGCCCGAGGTCGCCGTCCGCCGGGTGGCCGTCCGGAACCCCCGGGGCCGGGCCCGGGGCAGCCGGGAAGAGCGGGCCCTCGCCGAACTCGCCGAGCAGACCGAGGTCGGGGACGTGCTGATCCGCTCCCTCATCCGGGCGCAGCTCACGCTGGCCATCCGGGTCTTCGCCGTGTTCGGCTGCCTCCTGCTGGGGCTGCCCGCCCTCTTCGCCAGCTATCCCGGACTGGCCGACTTCCGGCTGTTCGGCATCCAGTTGCCGTGGCTGCTGCTGGGCGGCGCCATCTACCCCCTGCTGGTGCTCATGGCCTTTCTCTACGTGCGCCAGGCCGAACGTAACGAGCGCGAGTTCGTCGAACTCGTCGAGCGCAGCTAGGCCAGAAGCGTGGACATCTAGCGTGGACGTCTCGCCGATCGCGGTGGCCGCCGTATTGGCGGTGACGGTGGCCACCATCGCCATCGGCGCATACGGCGTGCGGGTGGCCCGCACCACGTCGGACTTCTTCGTGGCCTCCAGGTCGGTGCGGCCGATGTGGAACGCGTCGGCCATCTCCGGCGAGTACCTCTCGGCGGCGTCGTTTCTCGGGGTGGCCGGCCTCGTCATGAAGTACGGCGTCGACATGCTCTGGTATCCGGTCGGCTTCGCCGCCGGCTACCTCGTGCTCCTGCTGCTCGTCGCCGCCCCGCTGCGCCGGTTCGGCGCCTACACCATCCCCGACTTCGCCGAGGGCCGGCTCGACTCGATCCTGGTCCGACGCCTGGCCACCACGTTCGTTCTGTTCATCGGCCTCTTCTACCTCCTGCCCCAGTTGAAGGGCGCCGGCGTCACCCTGCGGGCCATTTTCGGCACCCCTTACTGGGTAGGCGTCGTGGGGGTCGGGTGCGTCATCACGGCCAACGTCGCCCTTGGAGGCATGAAGGGGATCACCTTCGTCCAGGCGTTCCAGTACTGGGTCAAGGTCACCGCCATCTCGCTGCCGGCCATCGTGCTGCTCGGCCACTACGCCAGCGACAACCCGCCGCCGGTCACCGGTCCCGCCCCGCCCAGTTTCCTCGCCGAGACCCGGGTCGAGATCGACGTCGACGCCCGCTTCGAAGTGGACCTGCCGACCGAGGTCACGGTGGACGGCACCCTCGACGGCGCGGCCACCGACGGGCCTCAGCCCAGGACACTGGCCCCCGGACGCCACCGGGTGGAGGAGGGCACGGAACTCACCTTCCCGGCCGGGACGGCCGCGCCCCACGCCGTCGGGTTCACGCTGGCCGACGGCGTCTCGTGGAGCAGGCCCCTCGGCCCGATCGGGGACGAACGCAGCCACCCCCTGTTTTTCACCTACTCGCTCATGCTGGCCACGTTCCTCGGCACGATGGGCCTGCCCCACATCCTCGTCCGCTTCTACACGAACCCCGACGGTCGCGCCGCCCGCCAGACGACGCTCATCGTGCTCGTCCTCCTCGGCGGCTTCTACGTGTTTCCCGCCATCTACGGGGCGTTGGGCCGCATCTACGCCCCCGACCTGTACCTGACCGGCGCCACCGACACCGTGGTCCTCACCCTTCCCCGCCGGGTGTTCTCGGGGCTGGGTGGGGAACTCCTCTTCGGGCTGGTGGCGGCGGGTGCCTTCGCCGCCTTCCTGTCCACCGCTTCCGGCCTGCTGATCTCGGTGGCCGGCGCCCTGGCCCAGGATGTGTTCCGGGGCGGCTCCTCGGAACGACGACATGCGGGCGGCCGGGGCGGTAAGGCCGGCGGCTCGGTGCTGGACTTCAGGCGGGGCGCGGCGCTGGCCGGCGCGGTGGCGGTGGTGCTCGGACTGCGGGTGGAGGACTTCGACATCAACCTGCTGGTGGGCTGGGCCTTCGCCATCGCCGCCTCCTCGTTCTGCCCGCTGCTGGTGCTCGGCATCTGGTGGCGCGGCCTGACCGCCCCCGGAGCCGCCGCCGGCCTGGTGGTGGGCGGTGGGCTCGCCTCGGCCGCCATCCTTTTCACCATGAGCGGGTACGAGACGACGGGATGGCCCGAGGCACTCCTCGCCCAACCGGCCGCCTGGTCGGTGCCGGCCGCCTTCGTCACCATGGTGGCCGTCTCCCGCCTGACGGCCCGGCGCGTCCCCCGCGACGTGGGCGCCAAGATGGTGGTCCTTCACGCCCCCGAGACCCTGGGCCTCGGCCGCAACTACCGGAAGTGACTTTGGGGTAGACCCTGGCCGTTGGCCGCAGTTCCACCGAAGAAGAGAGAGGTTGCTGTGAGCGACACCAGCCCGACGATTTCCGCGCTCTTCAGCGAGGACCGCAAGTTCCCGCCCTCGGACGAGTTCGCCGCCCAGGCGAACGTCAAGGAATCCGTCTACGAAGAGGGTCAGGACATCGAGAGCTTCTGGGCGGCCCAGGCCGAGAACATCGCCTGGCGCAAGCGGTGGGATCAGGTGCTCGACTGGTCCGAGGCGCCGTTCGCCAAGTGGTTCGCGGGCGGCACGCTCAACATCACCGAGAGCGCACTCGACCAGCACCTTGCCGCGAACGGCGACAAGGTCGCCTATCACTGGGAGGGCGAGCCGGGCGACAGCCGAACGCTGACGTACGGGCAGCTGCACGAAGAGGTGTGCCGGTTCGCCAACGGCCTGGCCTCTCTCGGGGTCGAGCAGGGCGACCGGGTCGCCATCTACATGGGCATGGTCCCCGAGCTGCCCGTGGCCCTGCTGGCCTGCGCCCGCCTCGGCGCCCCCCACTCCGTCGTCTTCGGCGGCTTCTCCTCGGACTCGCTGCGGGACCGCATCACCGACGCCGAAGCGAAGGTGCTCGTCACCTGCGACGGCGCCTGGCGCAACGGCGCCGTGGTCCCCTTGAAGCAGATGGCCGACGTCTCCCTGGCCGAAACGCCCTCCGTCGAGAAGGTGGTCGTGCTCAAGCGCACCAACTCCGACGTGGAAATGAAAGAGGGCCGCGATGTGTGGTGGAGCGACCTGGTGGCGGGCCAGCCCGCCGAGCGGGAGGCCACCGAAGTCGACTCGGAGCACGTGCTCTTCATCCTCTACACGTCGGGCACCACCGCCAGCCCCAAGGGCATCGTGCACACCACCGGCGGCTACGCGGTGGGTACGTCGTCCACCCACCGCATGGTCTTCGACCTCAAGCCCGACGACGTCTTCTGGTGCACGGCCGACATCGGCTGGGTCACCGGGCACAGCTACATCGTCTACGGGCCGCTCATCAACGGC
>CAZCVW010000019.1:12773-19815 GCA_964502185.1 uncultured Burkholderiales bacterium | reverse complement strand
AGCGCCCTCGATTCGGCCACGTCGGCGCCCGGGTCGCCGCCGGGCCCCAGCAGCGGGGACTGCGTCGTCAGCTCGTTGCCGGCGTAGGTCGCGCCGCCCGGCGAGGTGACCTCGAGGTCCAGGTCGTTGACCAGCCGGGGACTCCCGGCGGCCAGGCTGCTGGCCGGGTCGGTCCAGGCCAGGGTGACGGCCAGCGGCTCTCCGGGGGCCACCTCGACGGTGAATTCGGCCGCCTCGCCGCTCTCGACGCCGCCCCCGCTCGGCCGGTCGGCCACGAAGGTCGCCCGCCGGTCTCCGGGGAAGGTGAGGGCCTGGTCGAGTTGGACGCGCCCGAAGCCCTGCCCGGCCGACGGCCACATCCCTTCCTCCGCTTCGACGCCGCCGTCGTCGCCGGTGTTGGGCCCCCGCATGCGCTGGGCCGAGTTGACCACCACGGCCTTCACCAGCGCGGCCGACGGGTTGTGGCTGCGGGCCGGGTCGGGCGTTCCGGCCGCGAAGCCGGACCCGCCGGCCGGCCCGTACCCGGCCCAGAAGTACTGCCGGACGAGAGCGGTCAGCCCGGCCACCACCGGTGTCGACATGGATGTTCCCGCCAGGTAATGGTCGTCGTCGGCGGAGCCCCCTTTCGGGGACAGCACGATCTGGCCCGGCGCGCACACGTCGGGCTTCAGCCGGCCGTCGGGAGTCGGGCCGTGGCTGGAGAAGTCGGCGGCCATGTCGGGGCTGGCCAGCGGCTGCCCGCCGTTGCCCGAGGCGCACACGACGATGGCGTTCTTGGCCAGCGGGTAGTCGCCGGCCAGCGTCAGGCGGTTCGGCCCGTCGTTGGAGGCGGAGACGAGCACGACCATGTCGGGGTGCTCGGCCACGAAGCCGTCGAGGCGGTTGGCCACTCCGGCGACGTCGAGCCCCGGTACGCCACCGTAGGAATTGGAGTGGATCCGGGCGTCGGTACCGGCGTCGTAGGCGCCGTCGGCGTCGAGGTCGTAGGCCTGCTCGAAGAGCTCGAAGGCGTCGTCGGGCAGATGCAGCATCCCGCCGGCCTCGATGTCCTGGAACACGAGCCGGGCGGCGGGGGCGATCCCGTCCGACTCCCGGCTCGGGGTGCCGTAGGCGCCGGAGGCGTCCGGGTAGTCGGCCACCGCCGAACCGGCCACGTGGGTGCCATGCCACGAGGCCTCCCGGGAACGGGGGACGGGGTCGCCGCCGACGGCCAGGTAGGCGGCCATCTTCCGGTGCCGGGCGCCGGTGGCCATCACGCTGCCGAGCGCCTCGGTGTTGCTGCCCGCCTGGCGCTGGACGTAGTCCGCGTCGAGGCACCCGGTGCCAGTTCTCCAGCTCCCTGTGCAGTCGGCAAAGGCCGCCTGGGCCGGAATTGCCGTCGCACCGGCGTCGGACTCCAGGACGTCCGCACCGATGGGCCGGTAGTTCACCCCGGTGTCGGCCACGGCGACGGCTTCGGTGGCGCCGTCGAGACGCCCGGGGGCGGTCACCCCCAGCGTGTCCCGGCTGGCGGTGTCGGTAACCCAACGGGCGCTGGCGTTGTGCAGGCGGTATTTGGGGGCCGGTTCGATCCACTCGACCTCGTCGACCCCGGCCAACCGTTCGAGAGCGCGGGCCGGGGCGTCCACCACGACCAGCCGATCGCTGGCGGCCTCCGCCCTCTGCACACCCGGCAACCGGGCCAGTTCGCCAGCGAGACGGGAGGTGTCGGAGCCGGGATGAGCCCAGACATGCGAAGTCGGAGAGGTGGAGTGAACCAGCGCCGGAGACAGCTTGTAGGCGGGCTGGTACGGACCCACCCACCGGACCTCGGCCACAGCCCTCAGCGTCTCCACGACCGGCGCGTCGGCGGCCACGACGTACGTGGAGACAGGCAGATAACTCACGATTTGGCCGCCGGCGCGAATGACGGCCTGCGGCGCGGCGACCGATACTGGGGTGTGCACCTGGACCAGCCAGTGCTTGGGATGGGCCGCTCGGAGCCCGTCGGGCACCGGGGGGACGCCTTCGAGCGGATCGAAGGCGCCCGTGGCCAGTTGGATGGGGGCTGGCCCGGGAGCGGGGGCGGACAAGCCCGGGGCGACGGCCGGTCGCACGTGGTCGACGCGCCCCGTCCGAGCGGTGGGAGCCACGCGGGCGGACACCAAACCCAGGGCGAGGGCGAGCAGCGCACCGGCCGTGGCGACCACCGTGCGCTTAGTAGCCATGCGCGTCAGGCTCCCGATCGTCGCGGGTGGCGGCGCTCTGCTCGGCCCCTCGCCGTAGTGGATGGGAATTCGGGGTGCGGGTATAAATTTCCTGCTGGGCAGAGCGGGCGGCGGTGGAAGCCGGCGCCCGGGGCGCTACCAGCGTAACGGGGGGATCCGGGAATGGCAGGCGTTCGGGCGGTCGTCGTCTTCGTTGGGCGCAGCACGAAGCGGATTGCGGTCACGATGGCCGGCGCGGCCCTGCTCCTGGGCGGCGTCGTGATGATGATCACACCCGGTCCGGGAGGCCTGGCGATCATCGCCGGCCTGGCCGTGCTGTCCACCGAGTACGTCTGGGCCCGCCGGGCGCTCGAGACGGCGAAGCAGCGGGCCGCCCTGGCTCATGAGCGGGTGAAACTGCGGAGAGCCAAAGCGGGCGCTCCCGAGAAAGCGCTCTAGCGGACCGCTAGGGCTTCGACTTCGGCGCACCCCGTCCCGGGCGCAGCCGCCACAGGAGAGCCCCGCCGGCGCCGGCGACGCCGAGCAGGAGGGCGACGATGGCGGGGACCGCCGTCCCGCTGTCGCCCGTATCGCTGGCCGCTTCTGTCTCGACGTCGGCTTCGCCGGCCGCCGCTTCGGGGTCGAAGGAGGGCGCCTCCGCCGGAGCGAAGGTCGTGGTGGTCTCGGCCGGCACGGTGGTGGTCGTCGACCGGATCACGGTGGAACTGGTGCTGAGCGGCCTCGTGGTACTGGTGGTGGGCGGTGCCGTCGTCGCCGTCGTGGCGGTCGACGCCGGGGCGACCTGGCTCGTCGCCGAGGTCGTGGGGCCGGAGGTGGCGGACGAGTCGTCGGACGCGACCTCTACGACGCCCGCCATTCCCTGGCCGTTCGCGGCCCCGTGCACCCGGCAGTAATAGGGGAACTTGCCGGGCGTCTCGAAGGTGCGCCGGATCGGAGCGTCTCCGTCCTGGAAACAGTCCTCCAGGATCCCGAGATTCCGGCAGTTCGGGTGAGAGTCGAAGGATTTGTCGTCAAAGGTGACCGTGTGGTTCCCGCCGTTGACGTACTCCCAACGGACGGTGTCCCCGGGTTCGATCCTGACCTCGCGGGGCTTGAAAGCCGCGCCCTCGAGCGTCACCGTCTTCGTGTCAGCCGCCGCGGCCGTCGCCGGCACGGCACCGAGCAGCGCCGCGATGGCCAGGACTCTTGTCCACTGGCTTGCCCGTTGGCCTGCCGTCATTCCCAGCCCTCCTCGCTGCGGCGATTATCCACGACAGACAGGAGCGGGAAAGCTCAGCCGACAGCCCGCGAGGTGAGCGAACGGGCGTGGTTCCGGGGATAACGGGCCACCCGGCCGACCGGCATGTCCACCCGGTACCCGGCTCGGGCCCGCTGCTCTTCGGACTCGGCACCCCAGAACCCGTATTCACGGTTCTGGCGTGCATATGCCTGGCAGGCGTTGAGCACGGGGCAGGCGAGACACAGTTGGCGAGCCTTCGCTTCCCGGCGGGCCCGGGCCTCGGGGCGCTCACCGGGCGGGGCGAAGAAGAGATCGGTCTGCCCTGCGCACGCGGCCGTCGATTGCCATCCGACTGCGGAAGTGAAAGAGCGGGTGAGCGTGGCCGGCAAGAGGACCTTCCCCAGGGTTCCGTTTCCCTAATGGATGGGAGAAGCGGCGCTGCTCCCCAGTGCAAATATTTAACCACGACGTGAAGAATCGCGGCAAAGCTGCATGGTCGATAACGACCATCGCTGTGAGCGATCGTTCGCTCATGATGCGATGTCCGCCGCCCCCGGCCGGGCGGCGAACGGCCAGGTTCGAGCTAGCTGGCCTTGCGGGAGGAGCGCTCCGGGCGGGCCATCACGGGCTTGCCCTCACCTCGGGGGTAGCGCGCGATGCGACCGACGGGCATCTCGACCCGGAAACCGGCCGCCGCCCTTTCCTCCTCCGATTCCCCACCCCAGAAACCGTATTCGCGGTTCTCCCGCGCCCAGTTGCGGCACGGGTTCATCACCGGACAGCTGTGGCAGATCGAGCGCGCGCTGCCTTCGCGAGCCTCCCGAGCCTCGGGCCGCTCTCCCGGAGGAGCGAAGAAAACCGTCGTGTGCCCGGGGCACGCCGCGTCCGACATCCACGTCGTACCGCCCGGCTGCACCGGTGCGGTCGCCAACATCGTCATGCTCTCTCTCCTACGAATCGTCCCTGTACCAAAAGAGGAAGGGGGGCCAGGGGGCCTGGTGGGGGGGTACCGGCTCCCCGGCCCGCTCCATCCTCTGCCCAAATCCAACCATGAATATGCAATCGAAAAAAGAGCTATTCTTTGATATCAACAATCTCTTCCAACGATTGCACCCCGCCCATGGGGACCACACCTAGGAGCTTGCGCTGGAAATCCGCCACCTTGACGCCCTCCTCGCCATTACCGAGGCGGGCTCCTTCTCGGCCGCCGCCGAGGTCCTGCACACCGTGCAGTCCAACGTATCGGAACAGATACGCCAGTTGGAGCGCGAGCTCGGCGTACCCGTGCTGGTGCGCGGCCGGCGGGGCGCCACACCGACCGAGTTCGGGCGGGTCGTGCTCGAGCGGGCCCGCCGTATCCGGGGCGAGCTCGAGGCCATGAAGGTCGATCTCTCACTCCTCCAGGGCCTGAAGGAGGGACACGCCAGCCTCGGGGTGGTCGGCACCGCCAGCCGCTGGCTGGTCCCGGCCCTGGTCGCCGACCTGAAGGAACGGGCGCCCGGTGTGCGCCTGCGCATCAACGAGGGAGCGTCCGATCGCCTGGCCGGCGGGGTGGTGAACCACGAGGTGACCATGGCGGTCGTCACCGAACCGATCCTGGATGCCCGCCTGACGGTGGAGCATCTCCTCGAAGAAGACCTGGTGGGTCTGGTCCCCGAGGGTCTGGAGCTGCCCCCCGAACCGGTTCCGCTGGCCGCCATGGCCGGGCTTTCGCTCATCCTGCCGCCCTCTGGCAACCCGTTCCGGCTGGAGATCGACGGCGTCGCGGCGGCCGCCGGGCTGTCGCTCAGCGTCCAGGTGGAGGTGGAGGGGGTGCGCCTCATCGCCGACCTGGTCGCCGCCGGGCAGGGGTCGTCGATCCTGCCGGAGACGGCCGTCCCGCCGGGGCTGGCCGGGGTGCGGACGGTCACCATCGAAGGCATGCCGCCCCGGCGCCTCGCCCTGGTGACGGCCCGCCACGCCTATCTCTCGCTGGCCGACCGGGCCGTGCGCGACTCGGTCCGCCAGCTGGTAGCCGCCCGAAAGCGGACCTGACGACCCGATCCGGACGGGTCGGAAAATCGGCGCGTAGCAGGAGGTATGGGAGGACCGTGTCGAACCAAGTGGAGTCAAAGACGCGCGTTCTCCCCTTGGAGGTCCGATCAAAGTGAGACTGCCGCATCGAGTCAGGGCCGCGGCGGCCGTCCTGCCCGTGGTGCTTCTCTTTTCCGGAATCGGCTCAAGCCGCGCCGCCGAAGGTGCGTCGATTGCGGCGAACGACCCGACCGGTGACGTCAAGTCGACCACCGGTTCCCCGATGGACGACCCCCGAGCCGACGTCGTCGAAAGCTCGGCGACGTACCGGCAAGATTCGATCGTGCTCCGAGCCAAGACCGCGGAGAACCAGGATCCGCTCCAGGATCCGAACTGGAACGCGGTGGACACGACGCTCGGGTTCGGCATCGACACCGACGGGGACTTCACCAACGGGCCCCAGAAAGCCGGCACGGAGTACGAGATCGAGTACTTCGTCGACGAAGGCAAGCTCGTCGCCGAGGTCTACCCCCCCGGGCAGCTCGACGCCCTGTGCCAGGCCGACGCCGACTACGTCAACGGGTTCTACCGGGTCACCGTCGACCGGAACTGCCTCGGCAGCCCCGAACGGTTCAGCTGGTTCGCGGTGATGGTCTACGACCGTGCCCCGGCCGACGACGCTTCGGCCCTCGCCGCCGACAAGGTGCCCAGTGGCGACAACAAGTTCGCCGGCACGGTGACCTTCCCGGTCGACCCCGGTGACCCGAATCCCAACCCGAACCCCAACCCCGACCCGGGCGCCAACCCGAACCCGGACCCCGGTACGAACCCGAACCCGACGCCGGGCGCCCCGACGCCATCGGCCCCCGGTCAGGGCTACTGGCTCGTGGGCCGGGACGGCGGCGTCTTCAGCTACGGCAACGCCCAGTTCAACGGGTCGACCGGCAACATCGCCCTGAACCAGCCGATCGTGGCCATGACGGGCCGCCCGGAAGGCGGGGGTTACTGGTTCGTGGCCGCCGACGGTGGGATCTTCGCCTTCAACGCCCCGTTCTACGGTTCGGCCGGCAACCTGAAGCTCAACAAGCCGATCGTCGGCATGGCCGCGACCCCGACGGGCCGTGGGTACTGGATGGTGGCCAACGACGGCGGCATCTTCGCCTTCGGTGACGCCCGCTTCTACGGCTCCACGGGCAACGTCGCCCTCAACCGGCCGATCGTCGGCATGGCGCCCACGCCCTCCGGTCGGGGCTACTGGCTGCTGGCCAGCGACGGCGGGATCTTCGCCTTCGGTGACGCCGGCTTCTACGGCTCGACCGGGAACATCAAGCTCAACCGGCCGATCGTCGGGATGGTCTCGTCTACCACGGGCAAGGGCTACCTGTTCGTGGCCAACGACGGCGGTGTGTTCGCCTTCGGTGACGCCAAGTTCTACGGCTCGGCCGGGACCCTCACCCACCCGTCGCCGGTGGTCGGCATGTCGATGACCAGGGACGGCGGCGGCTACCGCATCGTCCGGGCCGACGGCACCGTCGCCCACTACGGCAACGCCACCAACCGGGGCTCCATGCAGGGCCGGCCCCTGACGCAGCCGATCGTGGGC
>CAZCVW010000019.1:0-12673 GCA_964502185.1 uncultured Burkholderiales bacterium | reverse complement strand
CGCCACCAACCGGGGCTCCATGCAGGGCCGGCCCCTGACGCAGCCGATCGTGGGCGTCGCCAGCTAGCGCTGGCAAATAGCTCAGGGAGAGATCAGCGGACGGAGTAGGCACGGTGGGGAGGGCGTCGAGCCCTCCCCACCAGCGCGCCAGCGCCAGCGAGGTGCTCCGGCAGGATAGGCGGCCTTGAAGCCTCCCCGCACCGCCGGCTACAAGGCGAACATCGCCGGTGGCGGTACTACGCCTTGACGACCCGGAGCGGTGTCCGGGTGAAGCGGCGGCTCAGCCAGTACCCGGCGCCGAAGACGACCGCGCCGCCGGCCGCGTCGAGGAAGTAGTGGTTGCCGGTGAGCACGATGGCGGTCACGGTCAGCGCCGGGTAGCAGTAGGCGGCGATCCGCCAGACGGGCCGGCGCAGCCGGGGGACCAGCACGCAGGTGCAGAACATCGACCAGGCGAAGTGCAGGCTCGGCATGGCGGCGTACTGGTTGGACACCTTCTGCAGCGCGCCGGAATCGAACGACCAGAAGGTGGGATACCGGGCCAGCGTGTCGAGGAAGCCGTAGTCGGACGGGAGCAGCCGGGGTGGCATCAGGGGCCAGAAGATGAACCCGATGAGGGCCAGGCCGGTCGTGATGGCCAGCGTGTTGCGCCACCTCGGGTAGTCCGCCGGGAAGCGCCGGAACAGCCAGACGATGACGCCGGCCGTGACGATGAAGTGCAGGGAGCCGTAGATGTAGTTGAGGGCGATGATGAGCGGTCGGGAGTTGAGCGCCCAGTCCTGGAGCGACTCCTCGATGTTGAGCCCCGACATCCGCTGCCAGCGCATCACCTCCTTGGCGTGCTCGAAGGCGACCCGGGTGCCGCCTTCGTTGGCGTTGCGGATCAGGGAGTAGACGGTGTAGAAGGCGGCGACGGCGAGAACCTCGGCCCACCAGTGGAGGCGCCGCGTGCCGTGCGCGGGCGCCTTGGCCGAAGAAACGGTCCTCACGCCGTGAGCGGTGTGCGGCGCCGGCCCCCGACGGCGAAGGCCGGTGCGCCGAGGAGGCTCACGACGAGCGTCATGGCGTAGACGAGAAGGCCGACCGCGACCGCCTGGCCGGTGCCGACGCCGAGCGGCCCGAGGAACAGGACGAAGGCGCCCTCCCGGACCCCGAGCCCGTTGAGGGAGAGGGGGAGTACCTGGGCGATGGCCACCACCGGGGCGAACGCGAGGATGGCGGTCGGCGGAAGGTGGAGGCCCAGCGCCCGGGTGGCCAGGTACACGGCGCCGACCGTGGACAGCTGATAGATCGTGGCCACGGCCAGTACGCCGACGGCCTCGCCGGGGCGGCGCCGCAGGCTGTCGACGCCGAGGTGGACGGCGCCGATGAAGCGGGTCCAACCCTCGTTGGTGGCGAACCGACCGGCCAGGCGCCGGCTGCCGGCGACGGTCAGGAGCCCGACGAGCAGCGCGAGGGTGCCGAGGGAGAGGCCGAGGGCCAGGCGGCTCGGGGCTCCGAGGTGAAGGAGCGACGGCGACAGCAGCAGGCCAGCCAGGGTCAGCAGCGGCAGGACGAGCCATCCCGTCAGGCGCTCGAGCACCACCGAGGCGAAGGGAGCCGTGCCGGGCGACGAGGCCGACAGTCGGCTGACCCGGAGCACGTCCCCGCCGATGGTGGAGGGCAGGAAGTTCCCCACGAACTGCCCGGCGAGGTAGTGCGACACGAGGTTGGAAAGCCGGGTGCGCACCTCCAGCACCGAGAGCACCCGCTGCCACCGCCAGGCCGAGAGGACGAAGCCCGAGAAGGTGACCAGGACGCCGAGCGCCAGGTAGCCGAAGGTGTCGGCGTGGTGCGACTTCGGCAGCACCGTGTCGAGGTGGATGCGGGGCAGCAGCAGCACGAGCATGACGGCGCTGGCCGCGATGCGCACCACTGGCCACCACGACGTCAATGTGGCTCGCCCCCGCACGGCTCTAGCCTAACCGGGATCCAGCCGACACCGACAGGATGGCAACGGTTCCCGAAACGGCGCGCTGGCGGGACGTCGCAAAGAAGGAGAGGGGCGAAAAGCAATGGAAGGACACGGCGGGAACTTCGCCGCCGCCGCGCTCGAGCGGGCCGGCGTCGAGGTCGTCTTCACGCTCTCCGGGGGTCATCTGTTTCCTCTCTACGACGGTTGTGTCGACCGCGGGATCCGGCTGATCGACACCCGCCACGAGCAGACGGCCGCCTTCGCCGCCGAGGGATGGGCCAAGCTCACCCGCCGCCCCGGCGTGGCCGCACTCACCGCCGGACCGGGTGTGACCAACGGGATGAGCGCCCTGGCCAGCGCCTACTTCAACGGTTCGCCGATGGTCGTCCTCGGCGGGCGGGCCCCGAACGGCCGGTGGGGCACGGGGTCGCTTCAGGAACTCGATCACGTGCCACTGGTGGCGGGAGTGACGAAGCAGGCGGGCACGGCGTCGGGGGTGGCCGCCATCGGGTCGGAGGTGGCCGCCGCCCTCGCCGGCGCGATGAGCGCGCCGAGGGGTCCGGTTTTCCTCGACGTGCCCGCCGACCACTTCTTCTCCCGGGCCGAGGGGCCCGAGCCCGAGGCCGCCCGTGCGGCGACGCGCCCCGACCCGGACCCGGAGGCGATCGCCCGGGTGGCCAAGCTCGTCTCCGAGGCGGCCCGGCCGGTGGTCATGGCCGGCACCGGGCTCTACTGGGACGGCGCCGAGGCTGCCCTGGCCGAGACGGCCGAGGCGCTGCGGCTGCCTGTCCTCATGAACGGCCTCGGCCGCGGCACGCTGCCGGCCGGCCACGAACTCGCCTTCTCCCGGGCCCGTTCCCTGGCGCTGCGGGAGGCCGACCTGGTGCTGGTGGTCGGGGCACCGCTCGACTTCCGGCTCGGCTTCGGCAGCTTTGCCGGCGGGGCCCGGGTCGTGCACCTGATGGAGGATCAGAGCCAGGTCGCCAGGCACGTCGACCTGGCCGCCTCGGCGGCCGGTGATCTCTCGGCGGTGCTGGCCGGTGTCGCCGCCGCGGCCGGCGGCACCGGTCCTGATCGCGCCTGTTCTGGGCGCGAGCAATGGGTGGCCAAGCTCACCGCCGACGAGCAGGCCCGGCTGGAAGGTGAGGAGCCGGCCCTGCGCCGGGACACGTCGCCGATCCACCCGGCCCGGATCTACGGCGAGCTGCGCGACCGGATGGAACCCGACGCGGTCGTGGTCGTCGACGGTGGCGACTTCGGTTCCTACGCCGGCAAGTACGTCGACACGCAGACGCCCGGCTGCTTTCTCGACCCGGGCCCCTACGGGTGCCTGGGCACCGGCCCCGGTTACGGGCTGGCGGCCCGCCTCGTCCACCCTGACCGGCAGGTGTTCCTGATGCTCGGCGACGGTGCCGCGGGCTTCTCGCTCATGGACTTCGACAGCCTGATCCGCCACCGCGCCCCCGTGGTGGCCATCGTCGCCAACAACGGCATCTGGGGCCTGGAGAAGCACCCCATGCGGGCGCTCTACGGCTACGACGTCGTGGGCGAGCTCCGCCCCGGCACCCGCTACGACCAGGTCGTCACCGCCCTCGGCGGCTACGGCGAGCTGGTCGAGAAGCCCTCCGAGGTCGGCCCCGCCATCGATCGTGCCCTGGAGTCGGGCGTGCCGGCCCTCGTCAACGTGCTCACCGACCCGGAAGACACCTACCCACGCTCAAGCCTGCTGATGTGAAAGGCCAAAGGCGCAACGAAAGGTTGAGGGGCTTCCGGCCACCGGGCCCCTTCCGAGCGCCTTTGTCTTTTCGGCGTCAGCTGCCGGCCTTCTCCAGAAAGTCGGCGGTCGACACCACGACGCGGGTGAACCGGCCGGCGGCGACGAGGCCGCGGGCGTCGGTGATGGAGACGCGCCAGATCAGGCGGCGTCCCTCCACCGCCTCCAGCAGCGCCTCGGCGTGGACGGTGGCGCCGACCGCGGTGGGAGCGAGGTGGCTGACCTCCACCCGGTGCTCCACCGCGCTCATGCCCTTGTCGAGGCGTCCCTCGAGCGCGCTGGCGATGGCCTGTTCGGCCAGCAGGATGATCCGGGGCGTGGACAGCACGGGCACGTCGGAAGTGCCCATGCTCGCCGACGTATCGGACTCTTTGACGACGTGGTCGATGACGGCGGCGAGATCGGGGCCAAGCTCCACGGGCCTACCATAGGAGTATTGGCGGGAGCGGGCATCTTGGCCGCTCCCGCTTCAGCTTGCCAGCCCGTAGCCCGTACCCCCACCCGTAAACCAGCCCAATCGAGTGACCGGGAGCCCCGTCATGGTCGAGGAAACCGTCCTCCAGCGTGTGCTGTCCACCGCCTTGCGAACCGGTGGTGAGTTCGCCGAGGTCTTCGTGGAGGACCGGCGGAGCACGGGCGCCCGCCTCGACGATCAGAAGATCGAGGAGTTCACCGCCGGCCGGGAGCGGGGCGCCGGTATCCGGGTGGTACGGGGCACCAGCACCGGCTACGCCCACACCGCGGACCTGTCCGAGAACGGGCTGCTGGACGCGGCCAAGGCGGCGGCGGCCGCCGCCCGAGGGCCGGAGGGCGAGACCCGGGTGGTGGCCCTGACCCGGCGGACGGCGATCCGGCCCCACGAGGTGCGGGAACTGCCCGAGACGGTGGAGAAGCTCCGCAAGGCCGAGATCCTTCGCCGGGCCGACGACGCCGCCCGGAGCGCGGGCGGGGCCATCCGGCAGGTTTCCGCCGGCTACGGCGACTCCCGCCGGCGGGTCCTGATCGCCAACTCCGACGGGCTCCTCGTCGAGGACGACCAGGTCCGCACCCGCTTCATGGTGTCGGCCGTGGCCCAGGGCGACTCCGGGCTCCAGACCGGTTACGAGGGGCCCGGGCACACCGTCGGCTTCGAACTCTTCGACGACATCGATCCCGAGGACGTGGCCCGCCGGGCCGCGCGGCGCGCGCTGCGCATGCTCGATGCCCGCCCGGCGCCGTCGGGCAAGCTCCCGGTCGTGCTCCGCCAGGGCGCCGGCGGCGTGCTCTTCCACGAGGCGTGCGGCCACGGCCTCGAGGCCGACCTCGTGAATCGGGACGCCTCGGTCTTCCGGGGCAAGGTCGGCACCCAGGTGGCGTCGCCGCTCGTCACCCTGGTCGACGACGGCACCTTCGCCCGGGGCTGGGGTGCGTTCGCCGTCGACGACGAGGGCCACCCCTCGAAGCGCAACACCCTCATCGAGGACGGCGTGCTCACCGACTACATGTGGGACCTGCTCCGGGCCCGGCAGGACGGCCGCGAGTCGTCGGGGAACGGCCGCCGGGAGACCTACCAGAGCCTCCCGATGGTGCGGATGACCAACACCTACCTGCTGGCCGGGAGCGAATCGCCCGACGAGATCATCGCCCAGACGCCGTACGGGCTGTACTGCGCAGCCCTCGGCGGCGGGCAGGTCAACACGGCCACCGGCGACTTCGTCTTCGGCGTGACCGAGGCCTACCTGATCGAGGACGGGCGCATCACCGAGCCGGTCCGGGCGGCCAACCTCATCGGCAACGGGCCCGAGACCCTGCTGGCCATCGACGCCGTCGGCGACGACTTCGACACGTGGGCCGGCACCTGCGGCAAGGACGGCCAGGGTGTGCCCGTCTCGGCCGGGCAGCCGACCGTGCGGGTGCGGGAGATGACCGTCGGCGGTACCGCCGGTGCCTGACCTGTTGACGCCAGACCTGTTGACGATCGCGCGCTCCGTCGCCGGCCAGGCCGCGAACGGGGAACAGGTCGAGGCCTACGTGGCCCGGTCCCGCACCACGGAGGTGAAGGTCTTCGGCGGCGACGTCGAGTCGCTGTCCTCGGCCGAGATCGCCGGCGTCGGCATCCGCCTCGTCGTCGACGGGCGGCAGGGGTACGCCTGGGCCGGCTCCCTCGACCCCGAGGTGATCGCCGAGACCCTGGCCGAAGCCCGGGACAATGCTTGCTTCGGTTCGCCCGACGAGTACCACGGCCTGCCGGGGCCGGACGACGTCGCCCTGCCCGACGGGGGCTCCCCGAACTCGCTGGATCTGTGGCGCGACGCGCTGACGTCCTTCCCGGCCGAGGAGAAGGTGGCCATCGCCCTCGGGCTCGAGCGGGCCGTCCTCGGCGGTGACAGCCGGATCCGGGGCGTGCGGTCGTCCAACTTCGGTGACGCCGCGGTGGAGATGGCGCTGGCCAACTCGCTGGGGGTGGAGGCCTCCGCCCGCCGCACCGTGTGCTCGTGCACGGTACTGACGCTGGCCGGCGAGGGGACGGCCACCCGCACCGGTTACGGCTTCTCCGCCGGGCGGGAGCCGGGCGACCTCGACGTGGACGAGGCGGCGGCCATGGCCATCGGGCGCACCGTGCGCCTCCTCGGGGCCACCCAACCGAAGTCGTCCCGCCTCCCCGTGGTGTTCGACCCGATGGTCTCCGCCAGCCTCATCGGGGTCCTGAGCGGGGCCCTCAACGGTGAGGGCATGCTGAAGGGCCGGTCGATGTTCACCGGCCGCCTCGGCGAGGACGTCGCCAACCCCGGCGTCACGCTCGTCGACGACCCCACCGACACCGAGGCGTTCGGGGCCGCCGCCTTCGACTCGGAAGGCGTCCCGACCCGGCCGGTGGCGCTGATCGACAAGGGCCGCCTCGATGCCTTTCTGCACAACCTATATACCGGTCGCCGGGCCGGAGTGGGCACGACCGGCTCCGCGGTCCGGGCCGCCTACAAGTCGACCCCGGGGGTCGGGCCCCGGGCGCTGCGCCTGGAGCCGGGGCCGAGCTCGCCGGAGGAGCTGATGGCCAGGGCCGAGGGCGGTCTGTTCGTCCAGTCGGTCACCGGTCTCGGCACCGGCGCCTCCACGGTGACGGGCGACTTCTCGGTCGGCGCCGACGGGCTCATGATCAGGGGCGGGCAGCTGGCGGAGCCCGTCCGGGAGATCACCGTGGCCTCCACGCTGCAACGGATGCTGCTCGAAGTCGAGGTCGGCTCCGACCTGGTCCGCCTGCCCGGCGGGGCCGCCGGAGTGACGCTGTTCGTTCCCGAGATGACGATGAGCGGCGCTTAGCGGTCTACCATGCTCGGCCTATGAGCAAGAAGACCACCAAGCGCAAGCTGAAGTGCCGCCGGAACAAGGCGAACCACGGCAAGAAGCCCAACGTCGGCCGGGGCTGAGCCCGCCTGCCCGTCAGCCGACAGCCCGGATCCTGATCGGGACGTGCTCCTGGACCGACAAGACGCTGGTCGGCGAATCGAGCTTCTACCCGAAGAGGTCGATGCGGGCGGAGGAACGGCTCCGCTACTACGCCTCGATCTTCCCGATCGTCGAGGTCGATTCCACCTACTACTTCCCGCCCACCGATGAGGTGGCGGGGCGGTGGGTGGAGCGGACCCCGCCCGGCTTCACCATGAGCGTGAAGGCCTACTCGCTGCTCACCGGCCACCCGACCCGTCCGGATTCGCTGTGGCCCGAGGTGGCGGACGAATTGCCGCTGGAACACCGGGAGAAGCGGTCCAACTACATCACCCACCTGCCGCCGCCCGCGGTGGACATGGCCTGGGAGTTGTTCCGCCGGGCGCTCATGCCGCTGCACTCGGCCGGGAAGCTGGGAACGGTCCTGTTCCAGTACCCGCCTTGGTTCCGGCCCGGGTCGGAGTCGCGTCAGCGCCTCCGGGAGCTGTCCGGGCGGCTGCCCGACTACGACCTCGCCGTGGAGTTCCGCCACGGCTCCTGGTTGGCGGAGGACGAGCGCGAGCGGACGCTGCGGCTGCTGGAACGCGAGCGGCTCAGCTACGTGTGCGTGGACGAGCCCCAGGGGTTCGATTCCTCGGTCCCGGCGGTGGTGGCGGAGACGTCCGACATCGCCGTCGTCCGCTTCCACGGGCGCAACACGGGCACCTGGGAAGACCCCGAGATCACCACGGCCGCGGAACGCTTCGCCTACCGCTACCGCGAGGAGGAGCTGGCCGGCTGGGTGCCTCAGCTGCAACAGCTGGCCGGCTCGGCCCGGGAGACCCACGTGCTCATGAACAACTGCTACCGGGACGACGCCGTGGTCAACGGCCAGCAGCTCGCCGAATTGCTGGGCGAGGGGCTCGTCACCCCAGGCGGCTCACAGTAGAAGTCCCGAACCGGGCCTCCATGAGCTCCTTCAAGCCCCGGGGGAAGTCGACCTTGGCCGCCAGGTGGGCCGCGGTGAGGGCCCGCTGGGCGGCGGCGTCCCCGGCGAAGGCGGCGGCGCAGCCCTCCGGTTCCACGTTGGCCAGGGCCAGGATGGCGCCGGCGCAGCCGAGCGGCCCAGCCAGGGCGAGGATGGCGGACGACCCCGTGTAGAGCGGTGCCCCCCAGGCCAGTTCGGCCAGCAGCCGGTCGGGATCACCGGTCGAGTCCTTGAGCCCCGTCACGGGCAGGTCGGCCAGCGCGCCGAGGGGGATTCCGGGCGCGGAGGCGGTCGGGTAGTGGTAGGCGAGGACGGGCAGATCCCCGGCGGCCCGGGCCACCTGCTCGTAGTAGGGCCGCGGGTCCGGCGTCCGGGGCGGCGAGAGGACGAGCACCCCGTCGGCCCCGTGCTCCCGGGCCGACAGGGTCAGGGCCGCCGCCTGCCGGGCGGACGGGGCGCCCGTGCCGGCCAGGACGGGCACGTGGTCGGGCACCGCCCGGCGGACCGCCTCGAGCAGGATCGCCCGCTCCTCGGCGGAGAGGGCGGCCGCCTCCCCGGTGCTGCCGGCGACCACGACCGCCCGGACACCGAGTTCGACCAGCCGGACGGCGTGCTCGGCGGTGGCCGCGACATCGACCTCGCCGTCGTCGTCGAAGAGCGTGGCCAAGGCGACGCCCACGCCGGTGAACGGTGCTCCCGTGTTCGGCGCGCCACCGGCCGGCGGTACCGTTGCAGCCATGGACATCACCCCTCTCGTGCGCCAAAGCGGCGGCAAGATCGTATTGGTCGTGATGGACGGGCTCGGCGGGTTCGCCGACTCGGACCATGGCACCGAACTCGAGGAGGCGTCGACCCCGAACCTCGACCGCCTCGCCGCCGAGGGCGTCACCGGCCTCGGCGACCCCGTCGGGCCGGGGATCACCCCTGGGTCGGGCCCGGGGCATCTCGCCCTCTTCGGCTACGACCCCGAGGTCTTCGAGCTGGGCCGTGGTGCCCTGTCGGCCGCCGGGCTGGAGTTCAACCTCCGCCCCGGCGACGTGGCCGCCCGGGCCAACCTGTGCACGCTCGACGCCGGCGGTGTGATCACCGATCGCCGGGCCGGGCGGCTCCCGGACGCCGAAGCGCAGGCGGTTCTCGAGCTGCTGGCCGACAAGCTCCACGTGGACGGTGTCGAGGTGATCCTCCGCCACGAGCGGGAGCACCGGGCGCTCGTCGTGCTCCGGGGCGAGGGGCTCGACTCGCGGCTCGGTGACACCGACCCGCAGGTGGCCGGCGTGGCCCCGCTCGCCCCCCGCATTCTCGATTCGGCCGCGGCCCGCACCGCCGAGGTCGTCGCCGAGGTCGACAGCCAGATCCGGGCCGTCCTCTCCGACCACCCCAAGGTCAACGCTCTGCTCCTGCGCGGTTTCGACCAGCACCGGGAGTTGCCCGGCTTCAAGGAGCGCTACGGGCTGCGGGCGGCGGCGGTGGGCATCTACCCGATGTACCGGGGCATCGCCCGGCTGCTCGGCATGGACGTCCTCGGCCGTCCGGCCGATCTCGATGAGCAGCTCACCATCCTTCAGGACGCGTGGGACGACTACGACTACTTCTTCGTCCATCACAAGGCGACCGACTCCGCCGGCGAGGACGGAGACCGCCCCCGGAAGATCGCGGCCATCGAACGTCTCGACGCCGCCATCCCGGCGCTGATGGCGCTGCGGCCCGACGTCGTCATGGTGTCCGGCGACCACTCCACGCCGACGCAGATGGCCGCGCACTCCTGGCACCCCGTCCCCATCGTCCTGTGGAGCGCCCGGTGCGGGCGTGACGACACCGACCGGTTCGGTGAGCGCTGGTGCCGGGCCGGCGGTCTCGGCACCCGGCCGATGAAGACGATGATGCCGATCCTGCTGGCCAACGCCGGCCGGCTGGACAAGTACGGCGCCTGACGGCCCCGTCGGATGGGCCCGCCCCGCTCAGCGGCCGGCGAAGTGGGCGGCCACCGCGCCACCTTGCCCGATCAGACTTCGGATCGCAGGTATTGTCCCGACCATGGCCACCAAGACCGGACCCCCCATCGGCCCGTTCCCTCCCGGCATCGAGAGCGACGAGCAGAAGGAGGAGTACGACAAGCTCCGCCGGCGCGTGCTCTGGAAGATGCCGTACGGGCTCTACGTCGTCGGGAGCCGGGCCGGCTCAAACCACAATTTGATGACGCTCAACTGGGCCACGCAGGTGAGCTTCGAGCCCAAGCTGCTCGGGATCAGCGTCGAGAAGATCGCCTTCACCCACGAGTTGATCGCCGCCGGCGGGGTATTCAGCCTCAACCTCCTTTCCCAGGAGGACCGTGCTGCCGTGCGCAAGTTCGTGAAACCCGTCGAGGTCGACGCGGAGGCGAGGACGCTCAACGGCTACGCCTACCACGACGGGCGGACGGGGGCCCCGATCCTCGACATTGCCGCCGCCTGGGTCGAGTGCGAGGTCCGGAACCCGGTCGACTGCGGCGGCCACACGTTCTTCATCGGCGAGGTCGTCGACGCCGGTTTCCAGGCCGACGAGGAGACGCCGGTCCTCCGCATGGAGGACACCCGCATGAGCTACGGCGGCTGACGCGGGTCAGTGGCCCGCGGCGCGGGCGAGCAGGGTCCGGCGGTTTCGTGCCCCCGTCTTGGCGAAGATGGATTTGAAGTGGTCCTGGACCGTGTGCTCGGAGAGGAACATTTCCTGGGCGGTGCGCCGGGTGTCCGACCCGGCCACGAGATGCCCGAGCAGCTCCGCCTCCCGGGGGCTGAGACCGCAGGCCCGGGCGAACAGCGCTAACCGATCGGCGGGCGAGGTGAGCTCGATGGTGACGGCGATGTCCCGTTGGTCGACGGGCGTGTTGTCGCCGATGCGAGCAGCGCGCAGGGTCAGCCACACGCCGCCGGTGAGGTGCACCCGGGCGGTGGGCGGATGATCGTCGACGCCGGCCTCGACCGCCAGCAGCTGAGCGGCCACGTTGTAGGCCCCGGCCGGGATCGGGCGGCGATCCGCGTCGGGGGGCACGAGGAGCCGGAGGTACTCCTCCGTCTCCGAGGTCTGCGCCCGGACCTCGAGCTCGGGCGAGAGCACGAGGACGGCCGGCCCGGCTCGGGCCGTGGGCGCGGCTACCTCGTCAAAGGTGCGGGCTTGCCCCCGGCGTAACGCCTCCGTGACCGGCTCGGCAATGGCGCCGAGGAAGGCCGCGTCCTCCTCGGTGAACTGCGCGTCCGGGCCCTGGCGCCAGAGGTCGAGGAACCCCCAGCAGCCGAACCGGTCCCGGAACACGAGCGACGCGACATCGCTCACGTCGTAGGCGCGCAGCAGCTCCCGCCAGAGGAGACTGCCCTCCCGCCCCCCGCCGGGGGCGGCCCGCAGGAAGGCGACGGGACCATCGAGCCCTGTCCAGCGGTTGACGGTGGTGAGGTACTTGAGCCGGATCGTCCGCGGCAGTTCCGGAAGGCAGGGCACGTCGGCCAGCGGAGCGGTGCCCACCTCGGTCTCCGGGTCGGTGAGCAGCCAGGCGTAGGCGTCGAAGCCCACCGCGGCCCGGATCCTGTCGAGCACCGCCAGGCGCAAGGACCGGAGGTCGGTGGGCGCCTGGCAGGCCAGGGCGACTCGTTCGACAGCTCGGCTGCGGGCGCTGGTCGGGGGCACGTCCCGACGTTACTCAGAACCCCAGAAACCTGGGATGGGCACCGGCCAGTGGATTCCGTATCTTCGAACCGACCCCCCGAACAGGAGCAAACATGAACACCTTGCATATCGAGCACTCCGTCACCGACTTCGCTACATGGAGCGCCGCCTTCGGTCGGTTCGCCGGGATCCGGCGCGAGGCCGGCGTCCGTGCCGAGCGCATCGCCCGTCCCGTCGACGACCCCAGGTACGTGGTGGTCGACCTGGACTTCGACACGGTCGACGCCGCCCACGCGTTCCTGCAGTTCCTCACCACAAAGGTGTGGGCCGTTCCGGAGAACGCCCCGGCGCTGTTCGGCACGCCGCAGACGAAGATCCTGCAGCGGGTGCCGATGCAACAGTCCGTCACCCAGGCGTGACAGCGACGTTCAAACAACATCGGCGAACCCTCAACTGGGCCACCCAGGTGTCCTTGGAGCCGAAGCTCGTCGGGATCAGCGTCGAGAAGGCGGCCTTCACCCACGAGCTCATCGCCGCCGGAGGCGTCTTCAGCCTCAACCTCCTTTCCCAGGAGGACCGTGCTGCCGTGCGCAAGTTCGTGAAACCCGTCGAGGTCGACGCGGAGGCGAGGACGATGAATGGCTTCCCCTTCCACGAAGGGCGTACCGGCGCGCCGATCCTCGACCAGGCCGTGGCCTACGCCGACTGCGAGGTGCGCCAGACGGTCGACTGCGGCGGCCATTCCTTCTTCGTGGGCGAAGTGATGGACGCCGGATTCCAGGCTGACGAGGGGACCCCCGTCCTACGGATGGAGGACACCCGGATGAGCTACGGGGGGTGAGGCCCAGGTTTCCTTCGAGCTGACGAAGTGATGTATATGCCGGTGAGCCGACGTATACTGAGCGGGATGAAACGCCTC
>CAZCVW010000018.1:1872-19982 GCA_964502185.1 uncultured Burkholderiales bacterium | reverse complement strand
ATGGAGGGCGGCACCTACTGCCCGAAGCCGATGACCTGCCCGTTCCACATCCTGATCTACCGGTCCCGCACCCGCTCCTACCGGGAACTCCCCCTCCGGCTGTTCGAGTTCGGCACGGTGTACCGCTACGAACGCTCCGGCGTGCTCCACGGGCTGCTCCGCACCCGGGGCTTCACCCAGGACGACAGCCACATCTTCTGCGAGCGCACCCAGATCGTCCCCGAGCTGACCAGCCTGCTCGACTTCGTGCTGGCCGTGCTGCGGACGTTCGGGTTCGACGACTTCGAGGCCGAGGTGTCGACCCGGCCCGTCGAGAAGTCGGTGGGGAGCGACGACGACTGGGCGCTGGCCACCGAGGCCCTGGTCGAGGCGATCAAAGCTTCCGGCCTGCCGTACACGATCGCCGAGGGCGAGGGTGCCTTCTACGGCCCCAAGATCGACGTGCACCTGCGCGACGCCATCGGCCGGCGCTGGCAGCTGTCCACCCTCCAGGTCGACTTCAACCTGCCGCAGCGCTTCGACATCTCCTACGTCGGCGCCGACAACGAGAAGCACCAGCCGATCATGATCCACCGGGCCCTGTTCGGGTCCGTGGAGCGCTTCTTCGGCATCCTGGTCGAGCACTACGCCGGCGCCTTCCCGACCTGGCTGGCGCCGGTGCAGTGTCTGGTGCTGCCGGTGGCCGACCGCCACGCCGGCTACGCCGCCTCGGTCGTCGAGCGGCTCCGGGCGGCCGGGTTCCGGGCTGAGTTGACCGACGCCAGCCACGACACGCTCGGCGCCCGCGTGCGGCGGGGAAAGGTGGAGAAGATCCCCTACGTCCTGGTGGTCGGCGACTCCGACGGCGAGGCGGGCACGGTCGGCGTGAACGCCCGGGGGACGGAGCGGCCGGAGCGCGACGTGCCGGTCGAGGGGCTGATCGAACGGCTGGCGTCTGAGGTGGCGGGCCGGACGTGACGCTGGAGCGGCTCTGGGCCGGCTGGCGGGCCACCTACATCAACGGCATCTCCGACGGCGCCGAGGACGGGTGCCTGTTCTGTGTCCTCCCCGACCTCGACGACGACGAGGCCTACATCCTCGAGCGGGGCGAGCACTTCTTCACCGTTCTCAACGCCTTCCCGTACACCCCCGGCCATCTGATGGTCGCCCCCACCCGCCACACCGGCGAGATCGAGGACCTCTCCGCCGAGGAGGGAGCGGACGTCTTCGCCGCCCTCCAGCGGGCCGTCCGGGCCCTGAAGGCGGCGAGCTCCCCCCACGGCCTGAACCTCGGCGTCAACCTCGGCCAGGTGGCCGGCGCCGGCGTGCCCGGCCACGTCCACTGGCACGCGTTGCCCCGCTGGAACGGAGATTCGAACTTCATGACCACGGTGGCCGAAGCCCGGGTGCTGCCCGAAGACCTGCGCACCACGTGGGAGAAGCTCCGGGGGGTGTGGCCCCCCCAAAATGAGTGATCCAGTGAGTGATGAACTCCCCGCGGAGCTCGACGCCACCCTCGCCCGTCCCTACAAGGTGCCGGACATGGCCCGGCGGAAGATCGCGGCCTGGTGCCTGTTCTTCTCGGCCGCTCTCGGCGGGGCCGGCTTCTTCTGGACGGGCAACGAGGGCATCGGCCTGGCCGCCGTGGTCATGGTGCTGATGGGCGCCTACCACTGGGCGGCGGCCTGGCCGCTCCGACTGGACGAAACGGCCGCCCTCACCGCCGCCAGCCGCTCCGTCGGCTTTCCCGTCGGCCATGCCTCCGCCCAGCTCGCCTGGCGCGGCCTGCGCTCCCGGCCCGTCTGGCGGGTGCTCCTCTACTCGGCCGACGAGCCGCCCTCCAAGCGCGGCCTCGTCGAACTCGACGCGGTCGACGGCGAGATCCTCGGCGAATACACCGAAGACAACCCCGAAGACTGGTCCGCCTACGGCCTGGGCGCCGATGGCGGCCCCTACCCCATCGGCCGGCGGAGCTGACGCTCCGCCATGTCCACGGGGTACCTACGTCATCCGAGCCTCTCCGGCGACACGATCGCTTTCGTCACGGAGGACGACCTCTGGTCGGTTCCCGCCGAGGGAGGGGTGGCCCGCCGGCTCACCGCCAACCTCTCCGAGGTGACCCACCCGGTGCTCTCTCCGGAGTGGATCGCCTTCACCAGCCGCGACGAGCACCACCCCGAAGTGTGGTGCATGCCGGCCGGCGGCGGCCCGGCGCGCCGCCTCACCTGGTTGGGCGCCAGCTCGCTGGTGCGCGGGTTCACCCCGGACGGCCGGATCCTGTTCGTCTCCGACGCCGGGCAACCCTTCCATCACCTCGTCCATCCCTACGCCGTGCCGGCCGAGGGCGGACCGGTCGAGCCGCTGCCCTACGGGCCGGCCCGGGAGGTGGCCTTCGGACCGCCCAACAAGGTGGTCCTCGGCCGCAACACCGCCGACCCGGCCCGGTGGAAGCGCTACCGGGGCGGCACGGCCGGCGATCTGTGGATTGACCGGCAGGGCAACGGCAAGTTCCGCCGCCTGCTGCGCCTCGACGGCAACCTCGCCTCGCCCATGTGGCTCGGCAACCGGGTCTGGTTCCTCTCCGACCACGAGGGCATCGGGAACCTGTACTCGACCAAGCCGGACGGCAGCGACCTCCGCCGCCACACCGACCACGGCGAGTACTACGCCCGGTTCGCCAAGACCGACGGGCAGCGCATCGTCTACCAGCACGCAGCCGAGATCTGGCTCTACGACCCGGCCACCGACGCCTCCCACCGGGTCGACATCGACCTGCGCAGCCCCCGGGTGCAGCGGTCCCGCAAGTTCGTGGCCGCCGACCGGTACCTGTCCGGCTTCGCCCTCCACCCCTCCGGCCACACGGTGGCGCTCGAGACCCGGGGGAAGCTGTTCACCATGCCCCTGTGGGAGGAGGCCGTCCGCCAGCACGGCCAGCTCGACGGGGTCCGCTACCGGCACGCCCGCTGGGTGGGCGACGGCTCCTCTCTGGTCGTCGTCTCCGACGAGGGGGGCGAGGATGCCCTCGAGGTCCATCGCCCCGGGGCGCGGGGTGTCACCGAGGGCGACTTCGACCCGGTGCGCCGCCTCGAGGGTCTCGACCTGGGCTGCATCACCGACCTGGCCACGCCCCCGTCCGGGGCAACGGTGGCCGTGGCCAACCACCGCCACGAGCTGTTCCTGGTCGACTTGGAAGCCGGCACCGAGCAGCTCCTCGACCGCTCCGAGTACGGGCACCTGGGCGGTGTCGTCTGGTCCCCGGACGGCAAATGGCTGGCCTACAGCTTCGCTTCCTCCACCCGCACGATCTCCATCAAGCTGTGCGAGCTGGAGACCGGGACCACGCACCTGATCACGTCGCCCGAGTTCCGCGACGTCCACCCGTCGTGGGACCCCGACGGGAAGTTCCTGTATTTCCTCTCCTACCGGACCTTCGACCCCGTCTACGACTCGGTCTTCTTCGACCTCGGCTTCCCCAAGGCCGTCCGGCCCTACCTGGTGACCCTGCAGGCCGACGAACTGTCGCCCTTCGTGCCCAAGCCGCGGGGGTTCGGACCGGCCGCCAAGCCCGACTCCAAGAACGGCGACTCCAAGAACGGCGAATCCAAGAACGGCGGAGCCAAGAACGGCGGCGGCAAGGTGCCGCTACGTATCGACCTGGAGGGGATCTCCGAGCGCGTGCTGGCGATCCCCGTTCCGGAAGGGCGCTACTCGCAGGTGGTCGGCCTCAAGGGCAAGGTGCTGTTCACCGGGTGGCCCGTCCAGGGCAGCCTGGGCCGTGACATCTACGCCAGCGGACCGGGGCCGAAGGGAACGTTGGAGGCCTACGACCTCTCCGAGCAGCGTCACGACGTGCTGACCGGGGGGATCTCCCATTTCGAGGTGTCCCGGGACGGGCACACCCTCGTCTACCGCTCCGGCCGGCGCCTGCGGGTCGTCAAGGCGGGGGAGAAGCCACCGGAGGGCGACGACGGCGCCGGGCGGCGCAGCGGCTGGCTCGATCTCGACCGGGTCCGCGTGTCGGTCGATCCCGGGTCGGAGTGGGGCCAGATGTTCAAGGAGGCGTGGCGGCTCCAGCGCGACCACTTCTGGACGGAGGACATGTCCGGGGTCGACTGGTGGCTCGTCCTCGACCGCTACGTCCCGCTGATCGGCAAGGTGGCCACCCGGCTCGAGTTCTCCGACCTCATGTGGGAGATGCAGGGCGAACTGGGCACCAGCCACGCCTACGAACTGGGAGGCGACTACCGGCCCGCGCCGGCCTACGCCATCGGCCACCTCGGCGCGGATGTGGCCTACGACCCGGAGGCGGGCGCCTGGTGGTTCAGCCACCTCGTGGACGGCGACGGCTGGGACCCGGAGGCGGGCTCGCCGCTGCGGACGCCCGGCGTCCGGGTGTCCGCCGGGGACCGGCTCCTGGCCGTGAACGGCCGCCCCGTCCACGAAGACGTCACACCGGCGTCCCTGCTCGTGCATCAGGCCGGCCTGGCGGTCGAGCTCACGGTGGCCGACGCCGACGGCGACAACACCCGCTCGGTGGTGGTGACGACGCTGCGGGACGAGCGGCCCGCCCGGTACCGCCAGTGGGTGGAGCGGAACCGCACGATCGTCCAGGACGCCACCGACGGCCGGGTGGGCTACGTCCACGTGCCGGACATGGGCCCCCGGGGCTACGCCGAGTTCCACCGCTCCTACCTGTCCGAGGTGGAACACGACGCGCTGATCGTGGACGTCCGGTTCAACGGCGGGGGCCACGTCTCGCAGCTCGTGCTGGAAAAGCTGGCCCGGCGCCGCATCGGCTACGACGTCAGCCGTTGGGGCACGCCCGACCCCTACCCGGCGGACTCGCCGGCCGGCCCTCTGATCGCCATCACCAACGAGCACGCCGGCTCCGACGGCGACATCTTCAGCCACTGCTTCAAGCTGCTCGGCCTCGGCCCGGTGGTCGGGAAGCGCACCTGGGGCGGTGTCATCGGGATCTCGCCCCGCCACATGCTGGTCGACGGCAGCCTCACCACCCAGCCCGAGTACGCCTTCTGGTTCGCCGACGTGGGCTGGGCGGTGGAGAACTACGGCACGGACCCGGACTTCGAGGTCGACATCGCCCCCCAGGACCACGTGGCCGGCCACGACCCGCAACTGGCCAAGGCCATCGACCTGGCCAAGAAGGCGTTGCGCCGCCACACACCCCTCCAGGCTGACGTCGAGCACCGGCCCCGGCTCAATCTCCCGGAACTCCCGCCCCGGCGCTAGGCGACTCAAGTCCGCGAATCCTCCTGCCGATATCCCGAGTATCTCTTTCGGGCGGAACCAGAGGGGGGTAGGGATGGAAGTCATGAGCGGGGGGCGTCGCGCCGCCGTGCTGAGCCTGTTGACGATCGTGCTCCTGGCCGGCCTGTGGGCCATCGGCACAGCCTTCTCGGGCTACACCTGGATCTAACGGGCGGGGCGCCGGGACCGTAGTCTCCGGGCGAGCGCCGAGTTCGGACCGGGCCGGAACCGTGCGTTCCGTCGCGGCCCGGACTCGAAGGAGGTGCGAGGCATGCCCGTCCCCCTCCGCCGAGCCGCCCGGGTCGTGGCCGTGGGCGGCGCCGTAGCCGGAGTGGCCGCCGCCGCGGCGGTGGCCGCCAACCCGATCCTTCGGGACGAGCTGCGCCGGGTCCAGCGCCTGGCCCGTCCGCTCGGCCTTCGGGATCCGCTCGCACCAATCCCGCCGCCGTTGCCGCCGGGCAAAGTGGTCAACCTTCCCGGTCGCGGCGAGGTCTTCGTCCGCGATACCGGGGACCGCGGCGGCGCTCCCGTGCCCGGCGCCCCGCCCGTCCTGCTCCTGCACGGCTGGACCGTCTCCGCCGACCTCAACTTCTACGCCGTGTACGACGACCTCGCCGCCCGCCACCGGGTCATCGCCCTCGACCACCGTGGGCACGGGCGGGGCCTGCGCTCCGAAGCGCCGTTCTCTCTCGAGGACTGCGCCGACGACGCCGCCGCCCTGCTCGAACAGCTCGATGCCGGCCCCGCCGTCACCGTGGGCTTCTCCATGGGCGGCGCCATCGCCATGCTGATGTGGTCCCGGCACCCGCAACTCGTCGCCGGCATGGTCTTCTCGGGCGCAGCCCTGGAGTGGCAGGCGAGCCTGCGGGAACGGATCGTCTGGCGGGGGATGAGCCTCTTCGAAGTGGCTCTCCGCAACGGGACGGGCGACGGTCTGGTCCAGCGGGTCCTGCGGGAGACGATCGAGGAGTCCCCCGACCTCGCCCCCTACGAGCCGTGGTTCACCGGCGAGTTCCATCGCGGCGCACCGCCCGACCTCGCCGGCGCCGGCCGCGCCCTCGCCCACTACGACGGCCGTCCCCTCGCTCCCGGCGTCACCGTCCCCTGCGCCGTGGTCCTCACGACCCGGGACCAGCTCGTCCCCCCGGCCAAGCAGCGCCAGCTCGCCGACGCCCTACGCGCTTTCGTCTACGAGATCGAGGCCGACCACTTCGCCCCCTTCAACCGCGGCCACGAATTCTCCACCGCCATCTCCGCCGCCGTCGCCCACGTCACCACCCTTCCCTGACCGCTAGCCGTCCCGGGCCGCGGCCGTCTCGGCCACGATCTTGTCGGCGAGGTGAGCGGGGGCGGGGTCGTAGTGGGAGTGGGTGGCGACGAACCGGCCCCGGCCGCCGGTGAGGGAGCGCAGGTCGATCGCGTAGCGGATGACCTCCGAGGTGGGCACCAGGGCGGTGATCTCCTGCTCGCCGTTGCCCACCGAAGTCGTGCCCTGGATCCGGCCCCGCTTCGAGTTGAGGTCACCCATCACGTCGCCCTGGTAGGCCTCGGGCACCGTGATCACCATTTCGGAGATGGGCTCCAGCAGCGCCGGGCGGGCCTTGGCGGCCGCCTCCTTGAACCCCAGCGACCCGGCCATCCTGAAGCTCATTTCCGAGCTGTCGACCGGGTGGTACTTGCCGTCGTAGACGGTGACCTTCACATCGACGACGGGAAACCCGAGCGCCCCGCCGTTCACGATCGTCTCCGCGATGCCCTTCTCCACGGCGGGGATGAACTGCCGGGGGATGGCGCCGCCGACGACTTCGTCGACGAACTGGAAACCGGCCCCCCGCTCGAGCGGCTCGACCCGCAGGAAGGCGACGCCGAACTGCCCGTGCCCGCCGGTCTGCTTCTTGTACTTGCCCTCCGCCTCGGCCCGGCTGGTGACCGTTTCCCGGTAGGCGACCCTCACGTCCTCGGTCTCCACCTCGACGCCGTACTTGCGCTGCAGTTTCTCGAGCGCAATGGAGATGTGGGTCTCGCCCATCCCCCACAGCAGCGACTGATGCGTCTCGGGGTTGCGCTCGATCCGCAACACGGTGTCCTCGTCCTGCAACTTGTGCAGCGCGTTGGCCAGCTTGTCCTCGTCCGCCTTCGACTTTGGCCGGATGGCGATGGGGAGCACCGGCGCCGGGCTCTCGAACGGTGCCACGCTGATGTCCGCGCCCCGCTGGGCCAGTACGTCGCCCGTGGACGTGTCGGACAGCTTGGCCACGGCGGCGATGTCGCCGGAAGGGACCTCGGCGGCGGGTTCGGAGTCCTTGCCCCGCAGGGTGAAGATCTGGTGCAGGCGTTCGTCGGCCATTGTCCGGCCGTTGGTGAGGACGGAGTCGGGGCGGATGCTGCCCGACAGCACCTTGAATACGTTGACCCGCCCCACGTAGGGGTCGGCGATCGTCTTGAAGACGGTGGCCGCCGGGGGGCCGCCGGGGTTGGCCTTCGGGGCCGGCGCCTCGTCGACGATGAACTTGGCCAGGCGGTCGAGCCCGGTCAGCTTCGTGGCGCTTCCGCACAGGACGGGGAAGACGGCGGCGTCGGCGATGCCCTTGGCCAGGACGCCGGCCAGTTCCCGGTAGTCGATCGGCTCGTCGGAGAGGTACCGCTCCATCAGGTCGTCGTCGCCCACGACGATGCCTTCGATGAGCGCGTCGTGGACGGCATGTTCCTGCTTGGCCATGCCCTCGGGCACCTCGCCCTCGGTCGAGTTGCCGTTGTCGTAGAAGTACGCCTTGTCGGTCAGCAGGTCGACGACGCCCCGCAGCTCCGATTCCTCGCCGATGGGCAGCTGGAGGGGCGCCACGCCGGCGCCGAAGTGGTTCTTCAGGTCGTCGCAGGTGCGGGAGAAGCTGGCCCGGTCGCGGTCCAGCTTGTTGACGAAGAAGGCCCGGGGGAGGCCGGCCGCCTCGGCCAGCTTCCAGGCGATCTCAGCTTGCACCTCCACGCCCTCCACCGCCGAGATGACGAAGATCGCCATGTCCGCCACCGCCATGGCGGCCTGGACGTCGCCCACGAAGTCGGCGTAGCCGGGGGCGTCGAGCAGGTTGATCTTGTGGCCGTCGACCTCGAAGGGGATGACGGACAGGGACGTGGAGATGGTGCGCTTGTGCTCTTCCGGGTCGAAGTCGGAGACCGTGGTGCCGTCTTCCACCCGACCCATGCGCTGGGTGACCCCGTTGATGTAGAGGAGCGCTTCGGTCAGCGTGGTCTTGCCGGCGCTGCCGTGGCCGACGAGCACGACATTCCGGATGTTGGCCGAGGGATACGTCTTCACGAGCAGCCTCCGACAGGCACGGGGCGCGGACGGGCGCTGATTGTAGGGCAGTCGCTACCCCAGTCATCGGGGAGAGGGGGGACCCGCTGCTAACCTCATGGTTGAACAATCGCGAGCATCGGAGAGCTTGCATGCTCGACCAACACTGGCGGACGGGTTTCGAAAAGGGCATGCGGCCCGTCGGCACCCGGCTCCGGCAGGCCGGCTTCACCGCTGACCAGATCACCCTTCTCGGCCTGGCCGCCTCCCTCTTCACCGGCATCGCCATCGGCACCGGCCACTTCCTGCTGGCCGCCGCCGGTCTCGCCGCCAGCGGCCTCACCGACGTGCTCGACGGGGCAGTGGCCAAGTCCGGCGGCACCGCCGGTCCCCGGGGCGCCTTCTTCGACTCGGTGTGCGACCGGGCGTCCGACGCCCTCGTGCTGGGCGGCGCGGCCTGGTACCTGGCCGGTGGCAGTGATCCTCAGCTGTCCGTGCTCGCCTTCGCCGTCGCCGGCCTCTCGTTCCTCGTCTCCTACGAGCGGGCCAAGGCCGACGCCTTGGGCTTCGACGCCCGGGGCGGGCTGATGGAGCGGGCCGAGCGCATGATGCTGCTCGGGCTGGGCCTGATCTTCGGGCTGCTGATCCCGGTGCTGTGGATCCTCCTGGCGGCCAACGCCTTCACGGTGACCCAACGCTTCCTGAAGGTGTGGCAGCAGGCGACGCCCAGTGGCGACTGTCCCGATGAACTGCGGCCCGACGAGCTGCGCCGGCCCGCGTGGTGGCTCATCGCCCGCCCGGCCTCGTCCTCGGAATCCCGCCTGGCTCGCTGGCGCTATGCCGCCGGCCCCCCCGGGCACCGCCCGGCGTCCGGGGTGTCCCCGAAGGTGTCGACGGACCGTTCCCGGCTCGCCGCCTGGTTGGTGTCCGCCCGTCCGCCCCGGGACGAGGCCGCCGACGAGTCGCGCCTGGGTCGCTGGTGGACGGACTCACGCGACGCCGGGGCCGGGGTTCGTTCCCAGCTGCGGCGGCTGCGGGGTCGGACTCGTCCCTAGGCTCAGCTTGGCCGCAACCGGCACCTATCTGGGGTACCGTGCCGCTGCCGCGGTGGCCTGTGCTCTGCCTGAACGCGTGGGCCGGTCCGCCGCCGCCGGCACCGGGCGCATCCTCGCCCTCACCTTGCGGGGGCGGCGCAAGATGCTGGAGCGGCACCTCGTGAGGGTGCACGGCCCGGATCTGACCGGCGACGCCCTCGACCGCTCGGTGGGCCAGGCCCTCGAGTCGTACGCCCAGTACTGGTTGCAGGTCTTCCGCCTCGGCCGGGAGACGCCCGAGACCCTGATTGACCGGCTGGAGATCGACGGGCTCGAGCTGGTCGACGAGGCCCTGGCCGGCGGGAAGGGCGTGATCATCGTCACCGCCCATCTCGGCAACTGGGACATGGGCGGCGCCTGGTTCGCCGCCAAGGGCTACCAGCCCGTGACCGTGGTGGAGCCCATCGAGCCGCCCGAGCTGTTCGAGTGGTTCTGTTCCCTTCGCCGCTGCTTCGGCCTCGAAGTGGTGACGCTCGGCGAGGCCGGCCCCGCCCTCCTGCGGGCGCTGCGCGAGGGCCGCATGGTCGGGCTCGTCTGCGACCGCGACCTCTCCCGGGACGGCGTCGAGGTCGAGTTCTTCGGGGAGCGCACCACGTTGCCCGGCGGCCCGGCCACCCTGGCTCTGCGGACGGGGGCGCCGGTCATGGCCGGCGCCGTCTTCTTCCGCCCCGGCCAGCGCAACGTGTGCCGGCTCCGCCCTCCGATCGACACGAGCCGGCAGGGATCCGTCCGGGAGGACGTGAGCCGTATCACCCAGGCCATCGCCGGCGAGCTCGAAGCGCTGATCCGCCAGGCCCCCGAGCAGTGGCACCTGCTCCAGCCCAACTGGCCCAGCGACTTCGCGGCATGAGAATCGCCCTGGTCTGCCCCTATTCGCTCGCCCTGCCGGGGGGCGTTCAGGGCCAGGTGCTCGGGCTCGCCCGGGCCTACCGGGCTCTCGGCCTGTCCGCCCTGGTGATCGGGCCGTGCGATGGGCCGCCGCCGGAAGCGGGCGTCCACTCCGTCGGCCCCACGATTCCTCTGGCCGCCAACGGGTCGGTGGCGCCGATCGCGCCCGACCCGGTGGCAATCCGGCGCACGCTCGAGATCCTGGCCTTCGAGCGCCCGGACGTCGTCCACCTCCACGAACCCCTCGTCCCCGGGCCCACCCTGGCTTCCCTCCTCGGCGGTGGGATACCGGCGGTCGGAACATTCCACGCCTCCGGCCGGGTGCCCGCCTACCAGTGGCTCCGCCCGGCCATGCGGGCCTTCGCCGGTCGCCTGAAGGTGCGCACCGCCGTGTCCCGGGAAGCGTGCGACCTGGCCGAGCGGTGGCTGGGCGGCGCCTGCCGGGTGCTGCCCAACGGTGTCGACGTGGAGCGTTTCGCCAAGGCCGACCCGTGGCCGACGCCAGTGACGGGTGAGCCGATGAGTGAGCCAGAGCGGGCGATCCTCTTCGTCGGCCGGCACGAGCCCCGCAAAGGCCTCGGAGTTCTCCTCGAGGCGTTCGCCGGGCTCCCGGCCGGGGAAGCGGTGCTGTGGGTGGCCGGTGAGGGTCCGGCCACCGCCAAGCTGCGGGCCACGGCCCCGCCCGGCGTGTCCTGGCTGGGCCGCATCTCCGACGGGGAACTCGCCCGCCGGCTGCGCGCCGCCGCCGTCTTCTGTGCCCCGTCGTTGCACGGCGAGAGCTTCGGGATCGTCCTGCTCGAAGCGATGGCGGCGGGCACGCCGATCGTCGCCTCGGACATCTCCGGCTACCGCGACGTGGCTCGGGCCGGCCGGGAAGCCGTCCTCGTGGAGCCCGGCGACCCGGCGAAGCTCAGGCAGGGTCTCCGTCAGGTCCTCGACGAGGGCGACCTCGCCGCCGAACTCGTCGACGCCGGCACCACCCGCGCCGCCCGTTTCTCGCTCGAACGACTGGCCGAGCGGTACGTGCCGATCTACGAGGCCGTGATCGCGGGCGGCTAGAACCCTGGCCGGAAATACGCACAACCCCGAGGCGCTGGGGGAAGTCGCCACGGGGCTGTGCGTTGTCTCGCCGGTCCGTCAACTGCGACGGTGGCCACCTCGGATCGGTGGGGGCGCCAGCCCCCGGACGCCGCCCGACGTCCGAGGACCGTTTGCTGTGTTGTTCGTCTGGGTTGTTAGTCCTGGCTCTCGATCGGGCTCTTGCGCAGCACCTTGGTGATACCGAAGGCGCCGGCCAGGGCGATGGCGGCCATGGCGGCCATCCAAGCCCCGTTGTTCGAACCCGTCCGGGGCAGCTGCCCGGAGACCGGAGGCGACACCGGGCCACCGGGGATGCCGATACCGGCCGGCGCGGTGGTGAAGTCGCTCTGGGCACCGATGGAGCCGAGGACGATGGTGGTCGGCTGCGTCAGCAGGGACGTGAGGCCCATGGCCTGGGCCAGCACGCCGCTGGCGAGACCGGTGTCGGCCGGGAGGACCTGGCCGATGCTCGTGAGGAGGCCGCTGACGGGGAGGTTGGTGACCCCGCCGAGAGCGCCGGTGAGGTCAACCGGGGGGTTGATCGACACCCGGAGGGCCTTGACGGCGGCGTCGGCCACGTTGTAAACGCCTTCGGCCCTGGTGGAGGCGGAGCGCTCCATGAGGCCGATGTCGATCAGGTTGGTGAACTGGACACCCAGGATCCCGGTCACGCCCGACAGGGTCGAGGTGATCGTGTTCTTGAGGTCCGTGATCTGCGCCACCGTGGCGTTGAGGTTGAGGACGCCGAGGTCGATGCCGCCGACCTTGATGGTGCCGAGCTCGGCCGAGGTCGAGGCCGAGGAGCCCGCCAGGGTCTCAGCGGCGTTGGCCAGGGCGGAGAGCTTGAGCCCGCTCACCTGCAGCAGCGGAGCACCCTCCAGCACACCGAAGAGGCTGTCGGTCAGGCCGTCGATGGTGCCGACCAGGCCGTCCAGGGTGGACGTCAGCGAGGTCACCAGCGGCCCCTGGATGGCGGCCAGGCTGGAGCAGCCACCCGAAAGGAGGGACAGATCCAGCGGAATGCCGAGGCCGACCAGTCCGCCGCCGGTGCCGAGCAGGCTCGTCACAGGGGCGAGCACGCCGAGGACACCGGAGAGAGCGGCGCAGTCGGTCGCCGCCTGGACCACGGCCAGCTGGCTCTTCACCGTCGTCCACAGGCCCGACACGTCGGTCACCGTGCCGAGCAGGCTGGCGCCGGTCAGGCTCCCGAGGCCGAGCGTGCCGGTGGACACGGGGAGGTTGAGGCCGTCGACCAGAGTGGTCAGCGTGCCGAGGTTGAAGTCGTTGAGCGACTTGCCGAGGCTGCCCAAGAGGGCGCTGAGGTCGAGGACGTTGACCTCGCCCACCTCGAGCACGCCGCTGTCACCCGTGCTGCTGCTGGACGTCGCCGAGCTGGAGAGGCCGGCGACCTTCACGTTCTTCACGTTGATGAGGCCCTGCAGCAGGTCGAGGCTCGGGATCTCGGTCCCGACGAACGAGCGGGCGCCGGTGGAGTCGTTGAAGGCCTCGATCTTGACGGGGTCGATGGTGCCGCTGGCCAGAAGGCCGACGCCGAGGGGGACGCCGGTGGTGACACCGTTCACGGCAACCGACTGCGGCGGGAAGCTCAGCGGCATGGGGTCGAGGCTCACGTTGGAGGTACCGGGGGCCTCGGCCCGGAACGACGGGTCCGGCAGCTTCAGGGGCACGAGCCCGGTGGCGTTGACCGCCGAGAGCTGGCCGTAGGCCCGGGGGCCGGCGATGCCGAGCCGGGCGGCGTCGAGGGTGCTCTGGCCTTCGTCGGTGAGGACCTTCAGGTTCTGCAGGTTCCCCAGTTGCACGTCAAGGAGTGTGATGTTGGCGGCCGCCGTTCCCCGTCCGCTGGTGGCCGCAGTGGCCCCGCCAGCAGAAACACCCGTAAGGGCGAGGACGGTCAGGCCAGCCAGCCCGATCCGAATCCTGTTCACCAGTGACTTCCTTTCGCTCATGTTGGCCCCTCGAGTGCGCGACGGGGCGCTATGGGCAAGATCGGGACGTCGGGCTCAGAGCCACATAGCTAGAAATGACTATTTGAGGGGCCCGGAAGAACTAGTCATCGCGTGATTGCCCAATTTTCGAGCGGATCGCTCCGCCCCCGGGCGGCGGATCGGGCTGGCCCCTTATCATCGGTGACCTCGCTGTCAATCCTGTCGGGCCGCCGACCACGGCGAGCCGGGAAAGGGGAAAGGTTCGCCCCATGGGTGTCGCCCTGACCGTGGCCGGGCTGTTGGCCCTCGTCGTCCTGTACGCGATCGTGGCCTACAACGGGCTGGTCCGGTTGCGGAACCGGATCGACAACGCCTGGTCCCAGATCGACGTCCAGCTCCGCCGGCGTTACGACCTGATCCCCAACCTGGTGGAGACGGTCAAGGGCTACGCCGCCCACGAGTCCGAAACGCTCGAACGGGTCATCTCGGCCCGGAACGCCGGCATCTCGGCGGAGGGCGTCCCGGCCCAGGCCCAGGCCGAGAACATGATCACCGGTGCGCTCCGGCAGCTGTTCGCCCTGTCCGAGGCCTACCCCGCCCTGTTGGCCAACCAGAACTTCCTGGCCCTTCAGGAGGAGCTCACCGGCACCGAGGGGCGCATCGCCTACGCCCGCCAGTTCTACAACGACACGGTGCTCTCCTATAACAACAAGCTGCAGACCTTCCCGGGCAACGTGGTGGCCAAGGCGGGCAACTTCGAGGCCCGTGAGTACTTCGAGACCGACGAGGGCTCCCGTGGGCCGGTCAAGGTCGAGTTCTAGAACCAGAGAGGACCGGACATCTACGAGCAGATCGCCAGCAACCGCCGCCGCTCATTCCTGCTGTTGGCGGCCTTCATCCTCCTCGTCCTTCTCGTCGCGGTGGCCTTCGACGCCCTCATCGGCGGCGGGCCGGTGGCCATCCTGGTCGCCCTGGTCGTCGCCGTCGGCATGTCGGCCGGGTCCTACTTCTACTCCGACAAGATCGTCCTGGCCATGTCCCACGCCCGGCCCGCCGACCCGGAGCAATACCCCCGTTACCACAACCTGACGGAGGGCCTGTGCATCGCCGCCGGGCTCCCGAAGCCGGCGCTCTACGTCATCGAGGACGACGCCCCCAACGCCTTCGCCACGGGTCGCAACCCCTCGCATTCGGCGGTGGCGGTCACCACCGGCCTCCTCGACAAGATGAGCCGGGTCGAGCTCGAGGGCGTGCTCGCCCACGAACTGAGCCACATCCGGAACTACGACATCCTGGTCACCACCATCGCGGTGACGCTCGTCGGCGTCGTGGCCCTGATGTCGGACTTCGCCCTGCGCTTCCTGTGGTGGGGCGGGCCTCGCCACCGGGACGATTCCTCGGGTAAGGGTTCGGGGGCGGGCGCCATCGTGGGGGTTTTCGGCCTGGTGCTCGTCGTCCTGGCTCCGCTGGTGGCCAAGCTCATGCAGTTCGCCGTGAGCCGGCGTCGCGAGTCGCTGGCCGACGTGTCCGGGGTGCGCCTCACGCGGTACCCGCCGGGGCTGGTCTCCGCCCTGGAGAAGCTCAAGTCCGACTCGACGGTGGTCCACTCCAGCTCCCGGGCGACCGCCCACCTGTGGATCGAATCCCCGCTCGACAAGGGCGAGGGTAAGGGCGCCTGGATCAACCGCATGTTCGACACCCACCCGCCCCTCGACGAGCGGATCAAAACCCTCAAAGAGCTCTGATTTGGCCCGGAGCGCGGCGGGAACGACGACGACCGGCGGTGCGCCTCCCCGGCCCACATCAGCAACCTCGATAGGCGACAATCCCCACTCGTCTCGCAAGCCTGTGCTTTACTCGACCGGACCGAAGGCTGGGCTCTTGGCGGGCGCCGGACGTCTGATGTCGTCACCGACCTGAGGAGCCGAATCCGTGCGCCTGCGCCGACTTCCCCTCGCGGCCTCCGCTCTCGCTGCATTGCTGGCCGCCGCCGGCTGCAGCTCGGGCTCCGACGAGGCGGCCGAGCCGCGGCCGTCCACCACGACCACGATCGTCTCTGAGGGTGTGGTGGCGGAACCGGTCATCGCCCCGCTCACGGGACTATCAGACCCAAGCGGCACGGCCGACGGGCGGCCGGCCCTGTCCGTCAAGATCGACAACGCCCCCAAGGCCCGCCCCCAGGCCGGTCTCGACGTGGCCGACCTGGTCTTCGAGGAGGTCGTCGAGGGTGGCGTGACCCGGTTCATCGCCGTGTTCCAGTCGGAGGGCCCGCCGAGCGCCGGCCCGGTCCGCTCCGTCCGGCCCATGGACCCCAAGATCGTCTCCGCCCTCGGCGGGCTCGTCGCCTACTCCGGGGGGATCCCCGAGTATGTGGCCCTCATGCGCAAGGCGCCCGTCCAGGACGTCAACATCGACGTGGCCACCAGCGCTTACCACTGGGAGAAGGGCCGTCCGAAGCCGCACGACCTGTTCGTCTCGCCCGAGAAGCTGTGGGCGATGGCCAAGGACAAGTACGCCGCCCCGCCGCCCGCCATGTTCGAGTACCGGCCTGCGCCGACTTCCCCTGGCGGTGACCCAGCCGGCGAGCCCTTCGGTGACGCACCCGCCGCCTCGGTGAAGATCCCCTATTCCCAGCTCTCCAAGGCCGGGTACACCTGGGACATGGCCTCGAGTACCTGGAAGCGCACGCAGGACGGAGTCGCTCACACTGCGGCGTCCGGCGTGCAGATCTCGCCCACCAACCTGGTCGTCCAGTTCGTCAGCACCCGCAAGCTGACGAAGGTCGACCAGTCCGGCAACCCCGTGAACGAGTCGATCGTCGTCGGCGACGGCGACGCCTGGGTGTTCTCCGGGGGCCGGGTGACCAAGGGCCGCTGGTCGAAGGCGGGCGCCACCTCGGTGACCCGGTACACCGACGCGGCGGGCAACCCCGTCAAGCTCGCCCCGGGCCGCACCTGGGTCCACTACGCCCCCCTCGGTTCCCCAGTCTCGGTTGGCTGACGAGCACAACGGGCCAACCCGATGGGTGTCCCGGCCCACACCGGTGGGCGTGGAACTCGAGTTCCGGGCCCGTCTCGTCGGCCAGGAGGGCCGGAAGGCCGAAGGCCTGTTCGTGGCCATTCCCCCGGAGCGCCTGGGACTCGGCTCCTCCTGAGCCGGGCCGGCCGTCGCGGGAGGGGGCGGGGCTACCCCAGCGGGAGGGGCAGGCCGGCGCCCACGGTGAAGCGCCAGGTCTTCTCGGCGGCCAGGCGGTTGCCGGCCTTGTCGGCCACGGCACCGGCGGCCACCGCGGCCCGGTAGGTGACGAGCGGGGCCAGATCCTGGCTGGGCTTGAGGGTGACGGTCCGGCTGGCGGCGTCGTAGGAGACGGCCACGGCGACGGGGCCGCCGCCGGCCGACTCGGCCACCAGGGTGAAGGCGTCGGCCTTGACCGAACCGGGGTCGATCTCCTCGGAGAACGTGACCGAGATGGGCGAGTCGGCGTCGACGCCGGAGGCGCCGTCGGCGGGGGTGACCTTGGCGACGGTGGGCGCCACGGCGTCGACCGACCATTCCCGGCGGGCCGGGGTGGTGTCCGCCCGCCCGAAGGGGCCGACGGCCCGAACCTCGAAGCCATGGGCCCCGTCGGCCAGGGCCTGGTACCCGGCCGGCGACGAGCAGGACGCGAAGGCGGCGCCGTCGAGGCGGCATTCGAAGCCGTCGGCCGCCTGGCTGGCCGAGAAGGCGAAGGTGGCGTCGGCGGCTCCGACCAGACCCTCCGGCCCGCTGTCGATCAGGGTGTCGGGCACGGTCCGGACGACTGTCGGGTTGAAGTACGGGTCGGCGCCCTGTCCCGAGAAGGCGGCCAGGGACTCGGCCGACGTGTCCATCCGCCAGTCGTACGTGAACCCGTCCCGCTCCCGGAGCGAGTGGTAGTAGACGATGGCGCCGATGGCCGGGAAGCGGCTCTTCAGCACCTCGCCCGACGCGTTCACCCAGGCCGCCTTCACCCCGGGCCCGTCCTCCACGACGCCGTACTCGCCGATCATGATCGGCTTGCCCCGCTCGGCCGCCCAGCCGTAGAAGGCCGAGAAGGTGTCCTCGAAGCTGCGGGGCTGGGAGGACCGGCGGGCCGGGTGGCGGTAGTTGTAGCCGTCGGCGCAGGTCCAGTCGACGGCATCGTCGCCCGGATAGAACGACTGGGCGGTGCCGTCGACGAAGTCGGAGGCGTCGGGGCACCACACCCACACGGCGTTGGTGGCGCCCTCCTCGGCGAAGATCCGCCGGAGCCGCTGCCAGGCGGCGATGTACTCGGCGGGGGAGACGGCGGTGGAGGTGTTCCGGTTGCCGCCCATCTCCCAGAACCAGCGGACGAAGGCGAGCTGGCCGAACGACTTGATGCCCGCTGCCCGCTGGCGGATCAGCCCGTCCTGGCTGCCGTTGTTGATCTCGGTGGTGACCGTCTTGCCCCACGAGATCATGGGGATACGCCCGGCGGCGAGGTTCCAGTCCTCCCGCCCGTCGGGGAACGGCGCCTCCCACGTCCGGTAGTAGTGGTCGATGGCCAGCTTGCGGCCGAGCTTG
>CAZCVW010000018.1:0-1772 GCA_964502185.1 uncultured Burkholderiales bacterium | reverse complement strand
CGGCGCCTCCCACGTCCGGTAGTAGTGGTCGATGGCCAGCTTGCGGCCGAGCTTGTTCTCGAGCTCCTCCACCGCCACGTAGGGGTTGGCCCCCGACGTGGCCTGCACGTGGGCTCCGAAGAGCACTCCGTCCGACGGGGCCAGCGGCCCGGCGGGCCGTCCGGCGGCCTGAGCCCGGGAGGCGGGCGGACCGGCCGCGAGGGCCAGGGCCCCGGCCAGCATGAGCATGGCCAGCCCGACGATGGCGAACCCGGACGGTGAGGGGCGACCGCGCTGTGCGTCCACGGAGCCTATAGTGCCGGAAATGCGCGATTCAGGCCACCCCGAAGGGTGGCCCGAATCTGCGCTGCGTGGGAGTTGGCTCAGCGGGCGGTGGCGGCCGTGCTTCCGTCGAGCATCCGCTGCCAGCCCTGGTAGGCGGGCTGTGCGCTCCAGTTGCCGGGCCCGGTGCCCAGGGCGTCGAGCATCGAGCCCTGCATCTCGGTCCACAGACGCACGGTCTCCTTGGCGCTGGAGAGGCTCAGATCCATGAACTCGCGGGTGACCCGCTGGCTGACCGCGGCCAGGGTGGTGGCGGTGTCGATGCCGGCCCGGAGCGACTGCGAGATCGCGTCCCGGGCGTCCTCGTCGGTGCGAGTGTCGTCGCCGTTGCGGCGGGCCCCTCGACTGGTAGTTGTGGCAGCCATTTGGGTAACTCCTTCGATCGTGACCTTCGTCCTGATGTCTGCTTCCTTTCCTACCCATGCGCTAGGGATGTCAAGCAACCGAAATCGGTGGTTGACGACCGTTGACGCCACCGCTAGACACGAGGTCCGCTGGGGCGGGACGGACCCGCTCGTTCGAAAGGGGCCAACTTGATGCGCAGCAAACTGCTCGGTGTTGTCGCGACCGCCTTCGTCATGGGTTCGATGGTGGGAGCGCCTCTGGCGTCCGCTCATCACGATGAGGACGCCCTGACGCTCTACGGCAAAATCACCGACTTCGAGAAGACGGACACGGGGGACGAGGGCCCGAGCAAGGGCGACGAGCTCTCCGTTGCCTACGACCTGTACAGCACCGACCACGAGGCCGCCGGCGACGGTGACGGCACCTGCGAGGTCGTCGAGTTCGAGGAAGGCGACGGCGGCGCTCACGGTCACGGTTACTCAGCCAGCCACGAGGGCGCCAACTTTGAAGCCGACTGCGCCAACGTGTTCCGGCTCGACGACGGTGACATCGACGTCGAGGGCACGATCACGGATGAGGACTTCAAAGCCGGCGCCCTCGAGTTCGACATCGTGGGCGGCTCCGACGAGTACTCCGATGCCGCAGGTGTCGCGGTGATCGAGTTCGTCCGCCACCACAAGTCGCACTCGGCTTCCCATGAGGACGGCGCCAGTGATGACCACGGGCACGACGCCCCGATCTTCAAGGTGACGTTCGACTTCGACTGACTCGAGTCCGCCCGGGGACCGTCCGACCTAGACTTGGGGCCTCAATATCCCCGAGAGATGTGGAAGGACGGCCCCATGGGCGACGAGCGCACCACCGGCACCGCCCGGGTGAAGCGTGGGCTCGCCGAAATGCTCCGAGGCGGCGTGATCATGGACGTCGTCGACGCCGAGCAGGCGAAGATCGCCGAGGACGCCGGCGCATCGGCGGTCATGGCCCTTGAGCGCGTGCCGTCCGACATCCGCCGTGACGGCGGGGTTGCCCGCATGTCCGACCCGGCCATGATCGAGGGGATCAAGGCGGCCGTCACCATCCCGGTGATGGCGAAGTGCCGCATCGGC
>CAZCVW010000017.1:10656-20168 GCA_964502185.1 uncultured Burkholderiales bacterium | reverse complement strand
GTGGGCCAGCGCCCGGGCCAGCAACGGGGCGGCGGCCGCCGCGGCGCGGACCGTGCGGGCCGTCCCGCACGCCCGGAGCAGGAAAGGAAGCAGTGTGTCGCCCCGGGTGAGGGTCCCGTCAAGGTCGAAGGCGGCGACGGTGCGGCTCATGGAGAAGCCGTCCAGAGATAGGACACAGGCAGCGCCGTCAGCCGGTCGCCGAACGCCAAAGGACGGTCACCGCAGTACAACACGACGCCCTGCACGCAGCTGTCACCCACCTTGTCTCGTCACCAAGCCAGCCGACGGAAACCCGTCGCCTACTGGCAATTTTGTCGACAGGGTACCGACCAGGGTCGTCGACAGGGGCGCCGCCTTCCGGCCGGCCGTCATCTTGGTGTGGACGAAGCCGGGGCGGACGATCATCAGGCGGCGCCGCTGCCCACGAGTGCGTCGCCATACGGCGAGGTAGACTGATTGGTCGACTAATATGTAGACGTCAGGTGGATGGGCGAGGAGGAGACGTGGGGACGACGACGATCCGGGTGACCGAGCGAACCCATGAGCTCCTGCGGGCCTTGTCCACGCGGACGGGGGAGCCGATGGCCCGTCTGGTGGAGCGGGCGGTCGAGCGAATGCGAGCCGACGAGTTCTTCGCCGCGGTCGACGCCGCCTACGGAGCGTTGCGCGCCGACCCGTCGGGATGGGCGGAGGAGACCGACGAGCGCGCCGCGTGGGAGGCGACCCTGGGCGACGGGCTGGAGGAGGAGTAGGTGAAGGCGCCACGGAGGGGCGAGGTGTGGCTGGTGGATCTCAACCCGACCCGGGGCCACGAGCAGGCGGGGCGTCGCCCGGGATTGGTCGTCTCGGCGGACGCTTTCAACGCCGGCCGGGCTGGCGTGGTCTTCGTGGTGCCCTTCACCACCCGGGGCCGGGGGATCCCGACGCATGTAGAGGTGCGGCCCCCGGCGGGGGGCCTGCGCGAGCCAAGCTGGGCTCGCTGCGAGGACCTTCGGTCGATCTCGGTGGAGCGGTTGGTTGGTGGTCCGCTCGGGGTGGTCCCGCCCGTGGTGCTCGGCGCGGTGGCTGAGCGCCTGCGGCTCCTCCTCGAGCTGTGAGCGGAGGCTTCCCTCCCAGCCTGCCGACAGCGGCGAGAACCTGGACGGCGAGTAGCGGTCGACCTCAATGCAGCCGACCGAACGGAGCCCTACCATGGTGGGTATGGCTATCGCCACCACGACGACGGGAAACGCGCTCACCCTTGCTGACCTGGAGGCCATGCCCGACGACGGGCGCCGCTACGAGCTCGTCGGTGGTGCCATCGTGATGACGCCCGCCCCTGTCCCCCTCCACCAACTCGTCTCCGGCCGCCTTCACCGGATCCTGGACGACGCCGCTCCCGACGGGCACGTCGTCTTCGGCGCCCCCATCGACCTCGACCTCCCCGGCGACCAGCGGGTGGAACCCGACCTCGTGATGCTGCCCTGGTCGAGCGTCGGCGAGAAGCGCCTCACGCTGCCCGTGCTCCTCGTCGTCGAGATCGTCTCGCCCGGCTCCAGGGTCCACGACCGGGTCACCAAGCGGGCTGTCTACGCCGAGGCCGGCGTCCCCGCCTACTGGCTGGTGGACCTCGTCGCCGCCGAGATCGTCGCCCTGCGGCTGGGCGAAGGCGGGTCCTACGAGACCTACGGCCAAGGCGCCGCCCTCACGCTCGACTGGCCGCTGCCGGTGAGCCTCGACCTCGCCGAACTCACCCACCGGCCGGGCCCGCCGAACGGGCTCCAGTAGCCCAAAATACTCACAGTGAAGAGTGGCTGCGGTCGTAGTGGTCCCGGAGTTGTTCGAGGGCGGGCATCCGGAGGCGGTCGACCTCGTCAACGATGAGCAGCTCGACATACTGCGGGCTGCCGTGAGGCTTGGCGCGGGCGGCAGGGTCATCTGACGTCGGTCATGCGTGAGGTGTGTCTGACTCTTCGCGACAAGTCCGGGTTGTTTTCAGACCACAGGGGGTGGTGCTGGCCGGGGTGGTGGTGTTCATGATGTCAGGCCGCTGGTGGGGCTGGCTCGGTGGTGGGTTCGGCGGGCGTGGTCGGCGGCGGTGAGGCCGTCACGGCGGGCCTGGCGGATGGCGTCACCGCGGCCTTGGTGTTCGTCGTTCGGACAGACATAGCCGATGGATTCGTGTAGCCGCACGGAGTTGTAGTCGCTCCGGACGCGTTCGAGCTCGGCGGCGAGTACCTGGGGGTCGGTGATGGTGAGCAGGTGGGGGTTCTCGGCCTTGACGTGACCCCAGAGGGTCTCGATCCAGGCTTGGTCGGTCGGCGTGTAGGGCCGACCGAAGTGAGCAACGCCATGAACGCCCGGGTCTCGCCGGAGCGCATCTCGGGCCCGTTGTCGGACACGGCCAACAGGACCGGGGCGGTGTCGTCGTCGAGGTCGACGTCGCCGGGGGCGTCGAGGCGCCACTCGAGGTCGGCGAGGAGGCCTTCGGCTTCGAGGCCGGCGAGGAACACTGGCCTTGACCTGGGTGCCGGTCTGCTCGGCGCACAGCAGACGGCCACCGGAGGCGGCCCGAGCGCCTTCTCCGACAAGATCGGGCCGGGCGCCCCGCCGCTGCGGACCCGCCACGGCTGGTTCAACCTGTTCCACGGGGTCCGCACGACCATGGACGGCAACCCCTATGTCCTCGGCGTCGCCCTCCACGACCTCGACGACCCCGGAAAAGTCCGCATGTCGAGCATCCCGGTGCTGTTCCCTTCCCGGGCCGACTGCCGCGTCGCCGAAGGTAACTACGTCCACGTCCCCAACGTCGTGTTCTCCTGCGGAATGCTGCGCCGCCCCGACGGTTCCCTCGTCGTCTACTACGCCGGAAACGACACGGTCCTGAACGTGGCGTTCTCCCACGAAGACGTCCTCGCCGAACTCTGCGTCCGCTACGGCCAGGACCCGCTCACCGGCCGGCTCCTCTACACCCCGTGGGCGTCGCAAACGCCATAACCGGGCTACTCCACCGTCACCGTCTTGGCCAGGTTGCGGGGCTTGTCGACGTCGCAGCCGCGGGCGACGGCGATGGCGATGGCGTAGGCGAACAGCTGGAGGGGCACGACATCGATCACCGGCGACAACAGCGGCCAGCCCGCCGGCGGCGCCGGCACCCAGAGCACGTCGTCGGCCGCCTCGGCCGCCTCGTCGTCGCCCTTGGTGGCGACCGCCACCACGGTGGCACCGCGGGCGCTCATCTCGGCGATGTTCGACAGCATCCTCGCCCTCGATTCGCCCGTGCCGACCACGCCGACGACGACGACGCCCGGCTCGATGAGCGCAATGGGACCGTGCTTCATCTCCCCCGCCGGGTAAGCCTCGGCCCGGACATAGGCCGTCTCCTTGAGTTTGAGGGCCCCCTCCAGGGCGACGGCGTGGCCGGTCCCCCGGCCCAGGAAGAAGAAGTCCCGGGTGGCGGCGTAGCGCTCGGCCACGGCGAAGACGTGGGGAGCGGAACCGAGCGCCTGCTCGACGAGTTCGGGCAGCTGCAGGAGGGCGTCGCGGATCTGGCCCCGCTGAGCCCGGGAGATGGTCCCCTTGGCCGTGGCCAGGGCCAGCCCCAATCCTTGTAGGGCCACGACCTGGGCAACGTGGGTCTTCGTGGCGGCCACGCCGATCTCGGGGCCGGCCTGGGTGGAGAGGACGGCGCCCGCCTCCCGGGCGATGGCTGACTCCTCCACGTTGGTGACCGCCAGCACCGGCGCCTTGCGCCCGGCGACGGCCCGCAGGGCGAAGAGCGTGTCGACGCTCTCTCCCGACTGGCTGATGCCGACGACGAGCGTCCCCGGCTCGACGGGTCGGTTGCGGCCCCGCAGCTCGGAGGCCACCTCGCATTCAACCGGAACCCGCGCCCAGACCTCGAGCGCGGGGCGGGCGGCGAGGCCGGCGTGCAGACTCGTCCCGCAGCCGACCATGAGCACCCGGCGGACCCACTCGAGCTCCGCCGCCGGCATCACGTGCTCGGCGCGCAGCCCGATGTCACCTTTGCGCCGAAACCCGAGCGTCGCCCTGATCGCTTGCGGCTGCTCGTGGATCTCCTTCAGCATGAAGTGCGCGAAGTCGCCGCGCTCCGCGGCCCCCGGCGCCCATCCCGCGCCTCGCCGCTCGCGGCGCAGCGGGCCGCCACCCGGGGAGACGACCTGCAGGACGCCGGGGCGGATCTCGACGACCTGGCCGTCGTCGAGGGCGTAGACCTCTTGGGTGTGGGCCATGAGCGCGGGGATGTCGGAGGCGACGAGACCGGCCGTCTCGGTGCGCCCGACGATCAGCGGCGAGCCCCGGCGGGCGGCGACGACGAGGTCGGGCTGGCGCGTGTCGAGCACGGCCAGCGCGAACGAGCCCTCGACTCCGGCGAGGGCGTGGTAGACGGCCTCCGACAGGTCGCAGCCGTTGGCGGCGGCCTCCTCCACGAGATGGGCCAGCACCTCGGTGTCGGTTTCCGACGTGAGGCTGTGGCCGTCGGCTTCGAGCCTCGCCCGCAGCTCGCGATGGTTCTCGACGATGCCGTTGTGGACGAGGGCCAGACGCCCCCCGCAGTCGGCGTGCGGGTGGGCGTTGCGCTCATCGGGACGCCCGTGGGTCGCCCGGCGGGTGTGCCCGATCCCGGTCGTCGCCCGGGGGGGAGCGTCGGAGAGCGCGGAGGCCAGCGCCGAGAGGCGTCCCGCCCGGCGGCGGCGCCACAACCCGCCCTCGGTGTGGAGGGCCACGCCGGCCGAGTCGTAGCCGCGGTACTCGAGGCGGGCGAGGCCGTCCAGGAGGACGGGGAGGGCGGGCTCCGTGCCCGTCACACCCACGATGCCGCACATCAGGAGCGCTCCGGTCTGCGGGTCGGGTCGGTCACACGCTCACCTCTGGTATCGGTCGTGGCTACTTGGTGCACGGTTTTCCGTTCACCTTGCGGCAGATGGTCGTCGTGGTCGTCGGCGCCGGCCTGGTGGTGGTCGTCGCGGGGCGGGTCGTCGTGGTCGTCGGCCTGGTCGTCGTCGTGGCCGGCGGCTTGGTGGTGGTCGTCGTCTTCGGTTTCGTCGTCGAGGTGACCGCCGGCAAGGTTGTCGTGGTGGTGGGCGGCGGCTGCGTGGTCGTCGCCGGGTCCGGTGCCGTCGTGGTCGTGGCCGGCGGCGTGGTCGTCTTGGTCGTCCCGGCCGGGGCCGGAGGCACCGGCGCCTTGAACGTGGACTCGGCCGGGATCGGCGCCGGGTCTTGACCAAGTTCGGGCAGGAACGGGATGGCCGGGAGTTCCTCGACCGGGGGGGCGACCACGGTGGGACCGTCGTCGGAGCCACTCCCGTCCGGGACGGGCTTGGCCGCCCGGTTGATCCGTTCGAGGAGCTTGTCGCCGCTCCAGTTGCCCACTTCGAGGCGGCGGAGGCTGACCCGCTCCTGGGACGTGTCCACGAGCGGGATGCTGTCCTGGTCGTCCTGGTGGAAGGCGAGGGCGTACCGGCCGGCCACTTCCTGGCGGAGGACGTCATGGATCCGCGGGTCGTTGGCCCGGTCGGCTCCATAGGCCCCGAAGGGGTAGGCGAAGGCCACAGGGCGGCGGCCGACGTGGGCCAGGATGGCGGCGCTGTTCTCCTCGAGATCGTCGTGGACCCGTTGGCGGTACTCGCCGATCGACTCGCCGGGGGCCAGGCTGGTCAGCTTGGGGAGTTTCTTCCCGCCCGAGGCCGTGCGTTCCCGGTGAGAGTCGTGGCTGTGGGCCTGGATGTCCCAGCGCCCCGCCCGCGCCGCTTTCCGGAGACGGCTCCACCCGGCGTAGTAGATCCCGGGATCCGCGGCCGCCGAGCTGATGACGAACATCGTGGCCTTCATGCCCGCCTGCTCGAGCAGCGGGTCGGCCCACATGATGGCGTCGTTGCGGCCGTCGTCGAAGGAGATCATGACGGCGTTGGCCGGGAGGGGCTTGCCCGTCCCGAAGGCGCGGGCGACGTCGCCGGCCGTCACCGCGTTCATGCCCGCCGCCCGCAGCGTGGCCAGGTGCTCGCCGAAGCGCTGGGGGGAGATGACGAAGCCGCCCTTGCCGTCGGCGTCGGATCCGGACCCGATGCCGTGGTACACGAGGGCCATGACCTTGTCGGAGTAGCGGGGGGCGGCGGCCCGCGCCGCCTTCTCCTCGGCCGCGGTCAGCTCGGACAGGACCGGCGGCGTCAGGGCCACCCGTACGCGGTCACGGACGAGCCGACCCTCCGGCGTGAACGTGCCGTAGGCGGCGAACGGCACGGCGGAGAGCGGCAGGGCGAGGAGCCCGACCACGAGCTGGCGCAGCTGGGCGCGGTCGCGGAGCTTGGTGACGACGCTCACGCCGAGGCCCCGGCCCACGCTGTCTCGTCGAGGGGGAGGTCGAGCTCCTCCGGTGGGATGGCGGTGACGAGCGTCTGGTCGATCGGGTTGTGGTCGACGGTGGACGCCCTTGTGCCCCAACGGGTGTCGCGCATCGTGAACATGCCCCAGTACGTCTGGAAGACCAGGACGCCCATGTACATCAGCAGGAACGTCATGCCGTGGTGCCAGAGGCCGTCGTGGCGCTTGTAGGCGTAGTACAGCGAGTACAGGAGGGCCATGGCGTAGGTGCCGATGAGGTAGAACCACAGCCCGGCGGAGGAACCGCCGACCAGCCGGCCGAGCACGGCGTGGAGGACCACGAACGGCGCCATGAACGGGAAGACGATCGAAGCGTAGGTGAACAGGGCCGCGATGGGGTTCTTCCGCCAGAAGAGCCGCACCACCCAGAGGGACTCCCGCAGCCACGACTTCTTCCAGCGCAGCTGCTGGCGGAAGAACGTCCGCATGGTGTCGGGCGCCACGGTGTCCGCCTGCGCCGACGACTGGTAGACGACCCGGTGCGTCAAGAGCACCCGGTTGGTGAGCGCCCGGTCGTCGCCGAAGGTGGCGGGCCGGCCGAGAAAGGTCTGGAATTCCCAGGCGTCGAGGAGGGGCAGGATGACCGACGTCCGGTAGGCGGCGCAGCATCCCGAGGCGCAGGTGACGGTGCCCGAGAGCAGCGATTCCATGCTCTTGATGACCCGGAACGCCGAGTAGTACCGGACCTGCTGCATCTTCGTCATCCAGTTGGTCATGGCGTTGCGGACGTAGGCGTGGCCGACGACCGTGCCGACACGGCTGTCGGCGAAGGGCGCGACGATGGCGATGACGGCGCCGCGCTTCAGGTAGGAGTCGGAGTCGACGAAGCAGAGAATGTCGCCCTTGGCCCGGCGGATCCCCTCCGCCATGGCACCCCGCTTCCCGTAGTTGCGGCCGAGGTCCACGGCGTAGATCTCGGGCCAGCGGGCTGGCGGGTCACGCCCACGGCGTCGAACACCAGCGGGGCGGAGCGGACCACGGCGTCGTAGTCGATCTGCGGGTGGGCGGCAAGGATCACGACGCAGTCGGCTCCGGCGAGGAGTTCGGCGGTGAGGGCCACCGAATGGAGCCGGGGCAGCGCCTCGCTGGGGGCGTCGGGCGCGACCTTGACGAAGTCGGACTGCCGGCGGCCGGCGGCGACGGCGGACGGCACGAACGGGTCGTGATAGGCGCAGTCGGCGCCGGCGGCGATGAGGCGATGGAGCACGTTGAGCGCCGGCGACTCCCGCAGGTCGTCGACGCCCGGCTTGTAGGCGAGGCCGAGGATGACGAGCCGGGAGCCGCGCACCGCCTGTCCCTGGCCGTTGAGCACGTCGTTGATGCGGCCGACCACATGCTCCGGCATGCGGTTGTTGACGGCCCGGGCGTGCTCGATGAACCCGATGCCGAAGCCGAGGCGCTGCTCCACCTTCCACGACAGGTAGCTCGGGTCGATGGCGATGCAGTGGCCGCCCACCCCGGGGCCGGGCCAGAACGGCATATACCCGAAGGGTTTCGTAGCTGCCGCCTCGAGGGCGGCCCAGATGTCGACCCCCAGCGACGGCGCGATGGTGGCCAGTTCGTTGACGAGAGCGATGTTCACCTGCCGGAAGGTGTTCTCGATGAGCTTGGCCATCTCGGCCTCCCGGGGCGACGATGTGCGCACCACCTGGTCGACGAGGGTGCCGTAGAACAGCTCGGCGAGGGCCGTGTCGACCGGGGTGACGCCGGCCACGATCTTGGGCGTGTCCCTCAGGGTGCGCCCGTCGCCCGGGTTGATCCGCTCCGGCGAGTAGGCGAGCGAGAAGTCGGCTCCGGCCAGGAGGCCCGTCGCCTCGAGCAGCGGCTGCACGATCTCCTCGGTCGTCCCGGGGTACGTCGTCGACTCGAGGACCACCAGTTGGCCCGGGCGGAGCACGTGGGCGATGTCCGTCATGGCCGCCTGCACCAGCGAGAGGTCGGGGGTCCCGTCCCGCAACGGTGTCGGCACCGCCACCAGAATCACGTCGGCGGCGAGAAGAACCCGCGCGTCGGTGCTGAACTGGACCCGGCTCTCCCAGGCGAGGTCGTCGTCGACCCAGCCCAGTTGCTCGTCGGGGACACCGGCGATGTACGAATGGCCGTTGCGCAGGCCCTTGACCTTCTCGGCGTCGGCGTCGACGCCGATGATCGCGAAGCCCTCGCCCCAGGCCGCCACCAGGAGGGGAAGGCCCGTTACCCCGGAGACCCCATATCGCCCAGGGCTGCGCCACCCTCGAACGAGCCGGCGGGCTACCACCCGGCCTCACCGGGGTGGTCGTCGAAGTAGTGACGGCCGTTGCATGAACCGCGGCACAGATCGACCTAGCCCTGCGTGTATCAGGTCATGGACCAACCCGAAGACGAAGACGACGACGACGAGATCGTGCGCCTCCTCCGAACCTCGGCCGACGCCTGCGGGAAGCACCCGAGCACGCCCGCGCCGCCGCCGTTCAATCCCGACCGCCGTTGGCGGGGAGCGGTCATGCGACCTCGAGGAAGCGGCGCAGCGCCTCGCGGATGATCTCGCTCGTGGTCGTGTGCTCGGCTTCGGCGCGTGCTTCCACCGCCTGCTTGAGATCGGGGTCGAGCCGGACAGGAACCACCTCGGCCGGCGACGTTCCGAGCATCGGGCGTCCACGGCGGCGGGCCTTCAGCGCCTCGACGTCGTACCCGCCCTCGGCCTCGTCGGCCAGCGCTTCGATGTCGGCGTCGGTCAGTACCTTGCCGGTCCTGGTCTTGTAGGTCTTGGTCTTCTCAGCCATCAAGATCCTCCCCGGGCGGGAGCAGGTCGTGGAACGCGGGGCGAAGTGGCATGGCATGGATAGCGAGCAGCCGATCGTCGCCGAGCACGAGCACGATCACCTCGAGCAGGTTGCCGGCACAGTCCGGCCCGATCGCCAGCTGCTTCGGCGGGTCGCCGTCAGGATCCAGGTCGACCACAACGAGCGGATAATCGGTCGCGTGGCGAATGTCGACGTCGTTGACCCGGTGACGTCGAGCTGAGCGATGGATCTCCACACGCTCTTAGTGTAATACATAAACAACGAGGTGCCATGCCCGGCCCGGGGCGATGCACGCCAGCTTCCGACCCCGAATACTCACTTTGTGTGAGCGATCCCGGGCTCGACAAG
>CAZCVW010000017.1:0-10556 GCA_964502185.1 uncultured Burkholderiales bacterium | reverse complement strand
GTGCTGTAGCCGTAGGCGTAGGCGAACGCCTTCACCCCGACGCCAACCGTACGACCGTCGGCTGCTTCAACCACGAGGTCGACTTCAGCTCTAGTCAGCCCGTTCCTCCCCCGATTCGGTAGTCGGTCCAGGCCTGGAGAGCTTCGTCTGGGGTCATCCGGGCCACGTCAGCAGGCAGGAGTCCGGCGGTGTGGACCAGTCGTTCGATGAGCCACGCAGGAAGCGGCGGAGGGGCATCAGTCGGCGCGGGAGCGTGGCCAAGGCGGGCGAGGATCTGGGCCAGTGCATGGGCGGTCGGACCCGGCGGCAGCGTGGCCACCCGAGCCGCGGCCTCCCGGTAGACCTCGTCGTCGGCTCGGGCTCCGACCGCCCATACCTCGCAGACCTCGACGTCGCCGTCGGCGGTCTCGCGGTAGACGATTCGCCAGTCGCGATTGCCGACGACGAGCTTGCGGTACCCCGTGAGCGGGCCGCCCAGCGGCGCGCCCGCCTTGGGGTTCTCCTCGAGGAGGAGCAACTTCTTCAGCACCCGCTTCGCGACCTCAGGCGAGAGGCGCTGGAGGTCCTCCACCGCCGGGTCGAGAAAGCGGACCTCGGCCATGGGCTAGTCGTTGTCGGAGAGTGCCTCGAGTTCCTCTCGAGTGTGTCCGAATGCGGCCAGCACGTCGTCCAGGCTGGTGCGCCGGCCGCTGTCAGTCGCGGCGCGGGCGACGACGAGGGCCAGGTCGCGCAGGTCCTCCTCGAGCTTTTGAAGTTCGCCGAGGCGGCGCATGGACACCACGGCGGCGACGGGCTTCGAGTGGCGGGCGACGATCACATCCCGACCGCTCTCGGCGGCGGCGACGAGGCCGGAGACACCCCTACGGGTGGCCTCGGTCACCGAGACGATGTCGTGATCGTGCAGCAGAGCCATGCCCAAAAGTATACAGGTTTCTATATAGATTGGAAGCGAACTTGCGGGCGCCGAACCACTCGGTCAGCCGGGGAGGACCGATCGTCGGCCGGGTCGGCCTTGAGGCCGTCGATGCGACCCCTACTCCTTGATCCGCCGGAACACCGGCCGGGGGAGGTGGCGCATGGCCGACATGACGTAGCGCAGCGGGGCGGGGGCCCACACGATCTCGGATCCCTTGCGGAGTCCGGCCACGACCGCTTCGGCCACCGCCTCGGGGGTCGTTGACAGGGGCGCCGCCTTCCGGCCGGCCGTCATCTTGGTGTGGACGAAGCCGGGGCGGACGATCATCAGGCGGGCGCCGCTGCCCACGAGCGCGTCGCCCAACCCCTGGCAGAAGGCGTCGAGGCCGGCTTTGGACGAGCCGTAGACGAAGTTGGCCCGGCGGGCCCGCTCGGCCGCCACCGAGGACAGGACGACGAGGACGCCGTGGCCCTGCGTCCGGAGCCGCTGCGCCAGCGGGAGGCAGACCGAGACGGCGCCGAGGAAATTGGTCCGCAGCACGTCGAGGGCGGCGGCCGCGTTGCGCTCCGCCTCCTCCTGGTCGCCCAGCACACCGAAGGCGACGATCACCACGTCGAAATCGCCGAAGCGCTCGAAGGACTCGGTCACGAACCGGTCGTGGTCCTCCGGCGCCAGGGCGTCGAAGGCGACGACCTCCACGGTGGTGGCGCCGAGCCCGGTCAGCTCGTCGGCGGCGGGTTTGAGCGCCTCCGGATGCCGGCCGGCCAGGACGACGGTGCGGGCCCGGTCGGCGACGAGCCGGCGGACGATGGCCAGGCCGATGTCGGAGCCGCCTCCGAGCAGGAGGACGGACTGGGGCGAGCCGAGGGCGTCGTTCATGCCACTAGGTCCCTTCGACGAGGTGGAGGCGGCGGGCGAGATCGGAGCGGAGCACGCCCTTCGGGTCGGCCCGTTCCTGGGTGGCCCGCCACTCGGCCAGGCGGGGATACATGACACCCAGCAGCTCCGGCCGGAGGCGGGCGTCTTTGGCCAGGTAGACGCGCCCGCCGGCCTCGGCCACCAGTTCGTCGAGGCCGTCGAGGAGCGCCGCGAGCTGGGCGGGCCCGACCGGCAGGTCGAGGGCCAGGGTCCAGCCCGGCGCGGGGAAGGACAGCGGCCCGGGGTTGGCCGGACCGAAGCGCTTGAGGATCGCCAGGAACGAGGCCAGCCGGGCGGCGGAGAGGCGCTCCAGGGCCGTCCGCAGCGTGTCCTCGGCGCCGAAGGGCACAACGAACTGGTACTGCACGAAGCCCCGGGGGCCGTAGATCCGGTTCCAGCCGGACACGCCGTCGAGCGGGTGGAAGAAGGCGTGCAGGGGAACGATCCGGCCCCGCTCCTCCCGGGGCGACTTCCGGAACCACAGCTCGTTGAAGGCGGCCACGGTCAGCCGGTTGAGGGCGCCGGACGGCACGAACGGCGGGGCGGCCAGGCGTTCCGCGGGCGAGAAGGCCAGCGCCCGGCCCGGTACCTGATCGGCGGCCGGCAACTCGGCAACGGCGGCGTGGTCGCCCCGCGTCAGGACGCTGCGCCCCAGCGCCCCGCCCCGGGCCAGGCAGTCGATCCAGGCCACCGAGTAGCGGTAGCCGTCGTCGCCCCGCTCCATGCGGGCGAGGACGTCGTCGAGGTCGGCGGCCCGTTCGGTGTCCATCCGGATCCGGGACGTCTCGACGGGTGTGAGCGTGAGGGTGGCGTCGACGACGACGCCGGTGAGGCCCATGCCCCCGGCGGTGGCCCAGAAGAGGTCGGCCTCTTCGGGGACACCCCGAACCCCGGGGGCCTCGCCCGGGCCCGTCGCCCGGGACAGATCGAACCGCCCGGCCGGGGCCAGCAGGGTGAGCGACTCGACGTGGTCGGCGAAGCTGCCGTCGACGTGGTGGTTCTTGCCGTGGATGTCGGCGGCGATGGCGCCGCCCACGGTGACGTGGCGGGTCCCCGGGGTGACCGCCGGGAACCAGCCCAGCGGCACCAGCGCCCGCATCAGCGTGTCGAGGCTCACCCCCGCCTCGACCTTCACCCGGCCGGCGGCGACGTCGAGGTCGAGCACGCGGCCGAGGCCGGTGGCATCGACGACGGTGCCGCCGGCGTTCTGGGCGGCGTCGCCGTAGCTGCGGCCGAGGCCGCGGGCGATGGCCCCCCGGACCGGGGTGGACTCGAGCGTGGCAGTCACCTCGGCCGCGTCCCGGGGTCGCAGCACCTGCGCACGGCTGGGGGCGGTGCGACCCCAGCCGGTGAGCAACTCGCCGGGCTCAGCTGGCATAGACGCCGACGGCGAACATCGCCACCCACACCAGGCCGACCGCCTGGAGGGTGCGGTCGCCGAGGACGATCTCTTCCGGGGCCCCGCCGCGGCCGGCGTCGACCAGCATGGCGTAGCGGAACAGGCCGATCACGAACGGGATGATCGACAGCTGGAAGGCCACACCCGCCCCCGCCGCCTCCGCCTTCTCGAAGGCCCACAGGCAATAGGCGGCGATCGCCACGGACGAGGACACGGACCGCACGTAGCCGAGGAAGGACAGCGAGTACTCGTCGAGCGTGGGCCGGTGGGCGCCGCGGCTCTCCCGCAGGTCGACGTGTTCGGCGTGGCGCTTCCCGGCCACCATGAACAGCGATCCGAAGGACGCCACGATGAGGAACCAGTTGGAGATCGGGACCTCGGCGGCGACGCCGCCGGAAATGGCCCGCAGGACGAAGCCGGAGGCGACGGCGGCGAGGTCGATGACCGGTTGGTCCTTCAGCCCGAAGCTGTAGCTGATGGTGACGGCGGCGTAGAGGGCGATCAGGCCGGCCACGCCGGGGGCGCCCCAGGTGAGGGGCAACCCGGCGCCGAGCAGGATGAGGGCGACGGCGACCCCCTTGGCCTGGGCCACCGACACGAGGCCGGCGGCCACCGGCCGGTGCCGCTTGCGGGGATGGTGGCGGTCGGCGGCGGCGTCTTCGGCGTCGTTCAGGAAATAGGTGCCCGACGACACCAGGCACCAGGCGGCGAAGGCCCCGAGCACCGGCCCCAGCGTCGCCGGCTCGAAGGCCACGCCGGCCGCCCCCGGGGCGGCGAAGACCAGCACGTTCTTCACCCACTGGCGGGGCCGGGCGGTGCGGACGAGGCCCCAGGTGAACCCGTGCCGCCAGGTGAGCCGCTCGACTTCCGCCGGCGTCTCCGGCCCAGTCTCCAGCCCAGTCGGAGCGGGCGCGTCGAGGTCCGGGCTCGGGCCCGCCAACTCCGGGTTTGCCGTCGGGAACGTCAAAGGGTCTTGGGCCATGGGCACCTCACAGTACGGGTCACGGCTCGATCGGCACCTGTCCGGCGGCTTCGATCAGGTCCTCGGCGGAGGCGTCGACGCCCTTCGACAGGCGGGCGACGAGCAGGACACCCATGACCACCGCCGAGCACACGGAGCCGGCCAGGAAGCCCCGCTCGACCCTCGGCAGCAAGCCTGACTGGGTGGCGGTGACGACCAGGAAGGAGAGGATTCCGACGGCCCAACCGATCACGACCCGGGCGTAGGCGGTCAGGGCGATCAAGGCCTGGGCCAGGGCCAGGGCCATCATGTAGGCCGCGCTGGCGGCGGCCAGGTAGGCGAAGTCGGTGTGGGAGAGCTCGAACTCGGCGCCGAACGCGGCCTTCACCACGAAGGGCCCGATGGCGTAGGCGCCCACCGTGCCGGCCACGCCGATGGCGGCGACCACGAGCAGCAGACGCTTGAGGCCGGCCCGGAAGTCCTCGTGCAGCCCCGCTCCGGCCAGCCGGGCCAGCTTGGGCAGCAGGGCGGCCTGGACGGCCTGGAACATGAACAGCGGTATCCGGGCGACGATAAGGCCGTTGAGGAAGCGTCCGGCCAGCTTCGTCTCGCTTTCGTCGGCCAGCACCTGGACGGCGATGACCCCGGAGTTGACCAGCAGCTGGGCCAGCACCGACGCGGCCAGCAGGTAGCCCAGAGCCTGGGAGAGCTCGCTCCAGGGCGCATCGGGCCCCGGTGTCACGAGATCCTTCTCCCGCCGGAGGCCGACCAGGGTGGCCGCGAACGGGGCGAGGCCGAGCAACAGCCCGTAGGGGCCGGCGGTGTGCACCCCGACCAGGCTGAGGACCACGCAGCCGACCAGGCGGAGGGCCGATTCAACCCCGATGACGACCCCGTACGTGCCGAAGCGGCCGTTCCCCGACAGCGTCCCCCGGAGCAGGTGCTCGGTGAAGTAGCCGGTCATGCCGAGCATGAAGGCGAACAGCAGCAGGAGCTGGCCGTCGAAGAGATGGTCGAGGAGAGGCTTCCCGGCGGCGGCGGTGGACAGCACGAGCACGGTGGCCACCGCACCGCCGGCCAGGCAGGCCCGGCGGATGAGGGGCCCCCCGCCGATGCCCCGGGCCCGCCGAGACGCGAGCGCCCGGCCCACTTCCTGCTCGAAGGGCAGGAAGAACCCGGGCCCGGCCACGAAGACGAGGGCCCACAGGACCCCGAGCGGGGCGTACCGGTCCTCCCCGAGGGCCCGGGCGGCGAGGGCGAGGAACCCGTAGGCGGTGAGGCCGCTGATGATCAGCCCGCCGCCGACGGACAGGGTTCCTTCCGGCAGCGGGTTGTTCTGGACGTCGAAGCGTCGGGCCAGGCGCACGGAGGGCAAGCATAGAGAGCGTGGGGCGCACTCCCGCCGATGGGGGCGCCCCCGACGATCCAGTTCCTCTACGGGTCGCTACAGGCGGGCAGCTTCGCCCGCTCCGCCGGGGGGACGCCCCGGAACTCGGCCCAGTTGGCCAGCAGCTCCTCGGCCCGCACCTTCCGCTCCGGCATCGTGATGACGTAGCGATCGACGGCCAGCCGCGAGTAACCCACCCCGACCCTGCGGAGGTTGTCTTCGATGGTCCGGTCGTGGCACGGGCCGGCGAACAGCACGTAGGCCGGGTTCGGGGAGTCGCGAACGACGCGCTCCAGGCGAGGGTCGTTGATGTCGAGCACCGGGGTGGCGGCCACGTCGCCACCGGTTTCCCAGGTCAGGCGTTGCGCCACCCAGTAGTCGGCGTAGACGTGGGTGATCCCGAGGTCGTCCAAGGCGCCGATCAGTGGCTGGACCGACCCGGGAGCGATGTCCCACGCTCGCTGGTCCGGGTCGGCGGAAGCCACCATGGTGTTGGTGCCCCAGACGGCGGCGGCCAGGGCGATGGCCGTCAGGCCGATGGGCAGAACCGGAGGGCGCAGCGACCCGAGCACCCGGGCGGCGGCCAGCGTCGCCAGGGGGAAGAAGAAGTACAGGTACCGGGGATCGCCCACGACGTACGACGTCGGGAAGGCCGCGAACAGGAAGGGGTAGGCGAGCGCCCCGACCACGATGGCCCGCCCGGCGGCGGTGCGGGCCAGCAGCAGGCCCCCGACCGCCATCAGCACCACCACACCGAGGTAAATGGCCCGTGACGAGTTCCCGGACCAGAGGAGCGTGAACGGCCGGCGCAGGCCGAAGACGGCCGCCAGCCCTTCCTTGAAGTTGTCGAACCGGTCGCCGTAGGTCGAGCGCGGGATGCGCGGGTTGGCCTCGAGCGACGCGAACCCCGTCCGGAGATTGGTGAAGATCCACGGCAACGCCCCCAGCGCCGTGCCGCTAGCGGCGGAGGCCGACAGCCGGGCCAGGCCGGCCGCCCCCTTCTGGCCCAGGGCGGGCAGACCGGCGGCCACGATGGCGGCCACCGGCACGAACAGGAACACGCTCTGGGGGCTGGCGTACCAGCCAGAGCCGACCGCCACCCCCAGGCCCAGGGCGCGCCCCGGGCTCGGCCGTTGCGTGAGTTGCAGGGTGAGGAGGACAGCAGCCAAGCCGAAGACGAGGGTGGAGCCGTAGAAGCCCCGTTCCTTGGTCGACAGCCAGATGAACACGGGCGAGGCGGACCAGAACAAGGAGGCGGCGATCACAGCCCCCGGACGGCCCATGAGCCGTAGGCCGATGCGCCACACGAGCAGCGCGCCGGCCGCGGACAGGCCGATGGGGACGAGTTCCATGGCCAGCCATCCCGGTGTCCGGGCGGCGAGGAGGACCGCCACCAGGAACGCCTCGTGGGCGCTGCCGTACTCCTGGCCCCAGAAGAAGCTCTCGAAGTCGCCCTCCAGGATGCGCCGGGCCATGAGCCCGACGACGGCCTCGTCGGCGTCGACCGGGGCCATGTCCGAGGCGAGGATCCACAGGCGCAGGGCCACCCCGGTGGCCACGGCGACGAGGGCCAGGACTCGCCGAGCCCGGTCATCCACCGCGCCGCGGCTCCCTTCGTCGACGTTCGACGGCCGCGCCGGCCAGCAGGACGGCCAGCGTCCCGACCGAGAGGGCGAACCCGGCCCGGGCTCCGGGGGTTTCGTAGCGCATCGAAACCCGGTGGGAGCCGGACGGCACAGGAACCCCGATGACGAGGCCGTCCACCCGCAGGACGGGGGTGTCGCGCCCGTCCACCCGCGCCTGCCACCCGGGCAACCAGGCCTGGCTTGCCACCACCATCGCCTCCCGGTCGGCGATCACGTCGAGGTGCACGGCGCCGGCACCGAAGCGGGCGCCGGTCACGGTCCCGGCCGGTCCGGCTGTCCCGGGGGTGGGGCAGGAGGGACAGGGCTCCTCCACCAGAGCGAGGGCGCCGGGATCGAACGGCGACCGGCCCCACAGGGCGTCGAGGACGGCGGAGCCGGGACGCATCTCCGCCCGTCCCACCAGGAACGCGTCGGGGAGGCGCGGCTCGTAGGCGTAGCGCCGCAGCTCGCTGCCGGCCACCGGCGCTCCGCCGACGCCGTCGGCCGCGCCGTCCAGCAGGGAACCGGGCGGGGGGCCGCCCCCGGAACTGTCGGGGTCGACCACCACGGTGGTGACCCGGAGCAGGTCGAGCGCCCGGGCCTGCGGGTTCCACACCCGCTCCGGGTGGGTCACCCCACCGAAGTCGCTCATCCCCAAGGCTCGGAGGTAGCCGGCCGGCGCCAGGGGGCTGAACCCGTTGGCCGAAGCCAGCCCCTTGTAGTCGGTGACGGTCGGGAAGTCGTCGCCCATCGAAAAGATGTTGCCCCCCACGAAGAGGAAGCGGTCCCGTCCTCCGGGGCGGTCGTCCACATTTCCCCAGAAGGCCGCTCCCGAGTTCTCGGCGGCCCGGACCGCCTCCACCGGGTGGGCGCCGGTCCGCCAATCGGCGAAGAAACCGAAGGCGGCGGCGTCGAGCGCCACGACGGCGATCAGGCCGGGCGCGGCCAGCCGCCACCGGCGGACCAGGGCCAGGGTCCCGAGCACCCCGAGGCTGCCGGCGGCCAGGGGCAGGAGCACGGAGGCGGGCTTCACGCCGCCGGGCGGAAGGTACGGGCGCACTGTGCCGACCCGGGCTATGACGGCCCCGAGGAGACCGAGGAGCGCCACGGTCGCCGCCGCCCGGAGAACGGCCGCTCGGACCCGGGCCGTGTCTTGGCCGCTCCGGCGCAGGAACGCCACCCCGTAGGCGGCGGCGCAGGCCAGCGCCAGGTCCAGCCCGACGACGTACCGACCCCAGGAACGGAACTGGCCGTAGACGGGCAGCCGGTAGACGAGGCGGCTGAGCGGCGTGGCCGGGCCCAGCGCGATCGCCCCGAACACGAGGCCGGCGAGGAGCAGGGCGAGGAGGCGGCGGTCGACGCGGACGGCGGCGATGCCGGCGGCGGCCAGCGCCACGATGGCCAGGCCCGGGTAGCCGGACACCTCGGTCAGGTTGAAGCGCCCCGAGTACGGGAAGGCGACCGGACCGTCGGCCACGCTGTTGCCGAACAGGTAGGGGAAGGCGAGCAGGGGCGTGTGGCTGCCGGGAAGCGAGAACTGCATGGCGTCGGCGTAGGACAGGTGCGCCCGGTTGGAGTCGGGCACGAACACCGCCGTGGGCACGAGCTGGGCGCCGGCCAGGCCGAGCCCGGCCACCACGAGGACGGCGGCGGCGACGACCGGCCGGCCCCGCTCCCTTTGGGGCAGCAGCAGGGCGGCGCCGGCGGCGTAGAGGCCCAGGAAGGCGATGACCATGAAGGCCAGCTGGCTGTGCCCGGCCAGGAACGACAGGGCCAGGGCGGCGCCGGCGAACAGGGCGCGGCCAAAGGTGAGGCGCTCCCGGAGGCGCTCGTAGCCGTAGAGGACCCAGGGCAGCCAGGCGGCGCTGGCGATCAGCGCGGCGTGGCCGACGTGGGCGAAGAAGAAGCCGGAGTGGGCGAAGGCGACTCCCGCCACCGTGGCCGCCACCGGGTCTCCGGTGAGGTGACGGGCCAGCAGCCACGCGCCCACTCCGGCGATGACGAACTGGGCCACGATCCCGAGGTTGTAGGCCGCCACCGGAGGGAGCACGAGGTGGGCCCAGTTCGGCGGGTAGAACACGCCGGCCTGGCCGATGGCGAGGAGCGGGCTGCCGGAGAACGAGGTTGCGAGCAGGCCGGGCAGATGGCCTGCTCGCAACGACTCGGCGGCCGCCCGGTACCACGGCAGGTAGTTGCGGTAGCCGTCACCGGGCATCAACGCCCGCCGGCCGAGCAGGCCCTCGGCGAAGATGAGGACGGGAACGAGAACCGGTGCCACCGGTCCTCGGAGGAGGCGGGAGAAGAGCGGCGCGCCTACGACCGTTGCCAGTCCTTCCACACCGGGTCGTAGCCCGAGGCCCGCAGGCGGACGGCGACCTCGGTCGGGGAACGCTGGTCGGCCACCTCGAACTGCGGCTCGGCGGCGGAGGGGGCGGCGTACCCGCCGGGTTCGGTGTGCGACCCGGCCGAGAGGTGGGTGACTCCCAGCGGCGTGACGGCGTCGCGGAAGGCGGCGCTCTCCCTCGTCGAGAGCACGATGCCGACGTCGGGCAGCAACAGCCGCAGGGCGCACAGCACCTGCACGAAGCTCGGGTCGTCGAGCGAGCCGGCTGGGACCGGAGCACCGGCGCAGGGCCGCAGGCGGGGGAGCGACACGGTGACCTCGGCCCGCCACCAGCGCCGCAGCAGCGCCCGGGCGTGGGCGGCGACGGCCAGTGCTTCGGCCCGCCAGTCCGGGTGCAGCCCGAACAGCGCGGCGATGCCGAGGCGGCGCATCCCGGCTTCGGCCCCCCGGTCGGGGGCGGCGAGGCGCCAGTCGTAGTTGCGCTTCTTGCCCTTCTGGTGCACGGCCTCGTAGGTGAGCCGGTCGTAGGTCTCCTGGTAGACCACGAGGCCGTCCGCCCCTGCCTCCACCAGCGAGCGGTAGGTGGCGGTGTCCCACACCTGCACTTCGAGCGACACCGAGGGCACGAAGGGGACGAGGGCGGCCACGCACTGGCGCAGGTAGTCCTTCGAGACGATGCGGGCGTGCTCGCCGGCCACCAGCAGGAGGTGGCGGAACCCGGCGTCGGCCAGGGCCCGGCCCTCGGCCACCACCTCGTCGATCTCCAGGGTGCGCCGGGCGATCTCGTTGCCGGCCGAGAACCCGCAGTAGGTGCACACGCTCACGCACTCGTTGGACAGGTAGAGCGGGGCGAAGAGGTGCATCGTGCGGCCGAACCGGTGCAGCGTCGTCCGGCGGGCCAGACCGGCCATCTCCTCCAGCACGGCCGGGGCGCGGGCCGCCTCGGAAATGAGGACGGCGAAGTCGGTCAGGCTGCGCCGGGGCCGGGCCAGGGCGCGGGCCGCCT
>CAZCVW010000016.1:0-22030 GCA_964502185.1 uncultured Burkholderiales bacterium | reverse complement strand
CCCAGGGGGCCGCACCCCGGTCCAGCGGCCGGCAGCTCGGGGCCACCGGCGCGGCCACCCGCTCGCTGCTCATGCTGGCCGGCGTCGCCCTGCTGCTGGGCTCAGTGGCGGTCGCCTTCGGAGACCGCGACGTCGTCCGGGCGGCCATGGGCCTTCACCGGACGCCGGTGCCCCGCCAACGGACGCTGCGCCGCTCCATCGCCGGCTGGGAGTCCAGCGTGCCGAAGGCCACCACCGGGCGCCGGCAGCGCCGCCGGGCCCGCCTCCAGCGCCAAGGCCGTCTCCCCCGCTACCTCGGCGAACCCGGCTACGACCCCTACCGCTGACACGCTCTGCCTCGAATTCACGCGCCTCGGCGGCGCACCCGCAGCTTGATCGGCGTCGGGCCGATCGAGAACGCCTCGCGGATCTTGCGTTCCAGGTAGCGCAGGTAGCTGGGCGGCATGGCCCGGGTGGTGAAGAGGGTGAACGTCGGCGGGTCGGTGGCGCCCTGGGTGGCGTAGAGCACCCGCGGCCGGTGGCCCCGCTCGACGGGCGGCGGCTGCGCGGCCTGGGCGGCGGCCAGCACCTCGTTGAGAGCCCGGGTGGGGACGCGCCGGTGGTACTCCTCCTGGGCCTGGAACAGCGCGGGGAGCAGCCTGCCCACGTTGCTCCCTGTCAGGGCCGAGGTCTTCAGCACGGGGGCGTAGGACAGGAAGGCGAGCCGGTCGGCGATCTGGGCGAGCACGTCTTCCCGTTCCTCGGCGCCGAGCAGGTCCCACTTGTTCAGCACCACCACGGTGGCGCACCCGGAGGCGTCGACCCGCTCGGCCAGGCGCTGGTCCTGGTGGGTGACGCCTTCGGTGGCGTCGATCACGAGCAGGGCGCCGTTGGCCCGGTCGATGGCCTGGAGGGACCGCACCAGGCCGTAGTACTCGGTGCCCTCGTCGATCCGGCTCTTGCGGCGCATCCCGGCCGTGTCGATGAACCGGAGGGGCCCGTCCTCCGTCTCCACCACGGTGTCGATGGCGTCCCGGGTCGTGCCCGGCAGGTCGTGGACGACGGCCCGATCCTCGCCCACCAGCCGGTTGAACAGCGTGGACTTCCCCACGTTGGGGCGACCGACGATGGCGATGGAGAACGGCTCGGCTTCCCCTTCCGCCGGTGCCACTGCCTCCTCGGGGTCCGCCGGCGGGAACGCCTCGACCATGGCGTCGAGCAACTCGCCGCTGGCCCGGCCGTGCAGCGCCGAGACCGGCAGCGGGTCACCGAGGCCGAGCCGGGCGAAGTCCCAGACGTCGATCTCCCGGCTGGCGTCGTCCACCTTGTTGGCAGCCAACAGAACGGGCTTGTCGGAGCGCCGGAGGATGGCGGCCACGGCGGCGTCCTCCTCGGTCGGGCCGACGGTCGTGTCGACCACCATCACGATGAGATCGGCTTCCTCCATGGCCCGCTCGGCCTGCCGGCTCACCTGGCGGGCAAGGGCCTCCTCGGTCTTGATCCAGCCCCCGGTGTCGACCACCAGGAACTTCCGGCCGACCCATTCCCCTTCCACCACCTTGCGGTCGCGGGTGACGCCCGGGTTCTCTTCGACGATCGTCTCGCGCCGGCCGATGATCCGGTTCACGAGGGTGGACTTGCCGACGTTCGGCCGGCCGACGATGGCGACGGTAGGAACACTCATGACTGCTGCCTCTTCATAACTTCAGCGCCTCCACCAGCGCGGAACCGTCACTGGCAATGATTTCAACGGGTCGGGGCAGATCATCGGGCGACGAGCCGTCGAGGAACACGCCCCGCGACAAGCAGACGTCCGGCAGCAGGTAACGGCGGGCGGCGTCCTCTGGCTCGGCGGCCAGCACGGGGGCGAGGTCGGCGCCGGACAGTAGGCCGGTCACGCCGATGTTGCCTCCGAAGAGAACGTTGCGGACGGCCTGCGCCCGCACCGGCCCTCCGGCGACCTCGGACAGGGCGGGCAGCAACGATTCCAGGACCCGGGCGCCGTACTCCCCGGTCAACAGGACGGTCTCCGCCCACGCCGGGGCCTGCACCGCCAGCGACACGGCGCCCGCCGCCCGCCGGGGCGCCCGGTACCCGTCGGCCGGGGCGCCGTCGACCCAGGCGAAGAACCCGCCTCGATGGGCATCGCCCCCTGCACCACCAGAAAGAGGGGGTGCCGGTCCGCCGGCCAGCGCCGCCTCCACCTCGAGCTGGAAGGTGCGGGCCATGCCGATCCCGTTCTCGTGCTGGGGGAAGCCCTCGTAGGCCTGCGCGTCCGGAAAGGGACGGTGCGCCATCAGGTAGTACTCGTCGGCGGCGAAGACCAGCCGCCGGCCGAGGACGTCGAGGAAACGGGCCTGCCACCGTTCGCAGGTGTCGAGCACCGCCGCCGCTTCACCCTCGGCGTGGGGCCGCATGTCGGGCTCGTTGCTGTGGTCGCTGACCCCGAGAGGGACGACGCCGAGGGTGGCCAGTTGCGGGTAGACGTCGAGGATCCCGAGCAGTGTGTCCTCGAGGACTGCTCCGTCGTTGACGCCCGGACACACCACCACCTGGCCGTGCACCTCGACGCCGTGCTCCAGCAGGAGGCGGAGCCAGCGGAGGCTGGTGGCGCCCCGCCGGTTGCGCAGCAGGCGGGTGCGCACGTCGGGGTCGGTGGCGTGGATGCTCACGTAGAGCGGGCCGAGCCCCTCGTCGACGACCCGCTCGAAGTCGGCCTCGGTGAAGCGGGTGAGCGTCGTGAAGTTGCCGTACAGGAACGAGAGCCGGTAGTCGTCGTCCTTTAAGTACAGGCTCTTCCTCATCCCCTTGGGCAGCTGGTAGATGAAGCAGAAGGGGCAGTGGTTGTCGCAGGTACGGACCCGGTCGAACAGGGCGCTCTGCACCTCGGCGCCGAGCGGCTCCCCTTCCCGCTTCTCCACCCGGACGGCGCGCTCCATTCCGCCGCGGCGCACGTCGAGGTCGACGACGGCGGCGTCGGCCAGCAGCCGGTAGCGGATGATGTCGCGGGGCGCCTCACCGTTGAGGGCGAGAAATTCGTCGCCGGGAGCGATCCCCGCCCGAGCAGCCGGAGACCCTGGGGCCACGGCCACCACACGGGGAAGAGACATAGACCCGGGAGTCTACGGGGGTGCGCCCGAAAGGCGGCACTGCGAGACTGGGCCGCGTGATCGTCGACTGCGCGCTGTACGAGGACGGGCAACGGGCGGCGGAGAGCCCGTCCCTCGCCCAGATCCGCGACGCCTGCCTGCAGCCCGGCGCCTTCGTGTGGCTGGGCCTCCACGAGCCGACGGAAGCGGAGTTCGCCGACGCCAAGCGGGCCTTCGGCCTTCACGAACTGGCGGTGGAGGACGCCATCCACGCCCACCAGCGACCGAAGCTGGAGATCTACGACGAATCGCTCTTCCTCGTGCTGAAGACCGCCCGCTACCTCGACGCCGAGGAGTCCGTCGAGTTCGGGGAGATCCTCATCTTCCTGGGGGAGGGCTTCATCGTCGTGGTCCGCCACGGCGAGGCCAGTGCTCTCGGCGGAGTCCGTCTCGCCGTGGAGAGCCGGCCCGATCTGCTCCGCTGCGGCCCCGGGGCGGTCCTCCACGCCGTGGTCGACCGGGTCGTCGACGACTACATCCCCGTCATCGCCGGGCTGGAGCGGGACATCCGCGAGGTCGAGCTGGAGGTGTTCTCGGAACAGGCCGAGAACCCCGTCGAGCGGATCTACAAGCTCAAGCGCCAAGTCCTGGAGTTGCAGCGGGCCGCCCTACCCTTGGAGGAGGGGCTCGACTCGCTCCATGACCGCAAGTTCGATCTGGTCCACGAGGACATCCGTGAGTACTTCCGAGACGTGCACGACCACCTGCTGCGGGTCCTGGAATCCGTCGGCACGTTCAGTGACCTGTTGACCAGCATCCTCTCCGCCAACCTCACCCGGGTCAGCGTCCGCCAGAACGAGGACATGCGGAAGATCTCGGCCTGGGTGGCCATCGCCGCCGTTCCCACCATGGTGGCCGGCATCTACGGGATGAACTTCGAGCACATGCCCGAGCTGGAATCGACGGCCGGCTACCCGGTGGTCCTCGGGCTCATGGCCGGCGCCTGCGCCCTCATGTACAGGGCCTTCCGGCGCAGCGGCTGGCTCGGCCGCCGATGATCCCCGCGAGCGGAGCGAGCCCATGAGCATCGACAAGGTGCTCCTGGCCCGGCCTCGCGGCTTCTGCGCCGGCGTGGAGATGGCGATCAAGGCGCTGGCCTGGATGGTGCGGGTCTTCGAGCCGCCCGTGTACTGCTACCACGAGATCGTCCACAACCGGCTGGTCGTCGACCGGTTCAAGGCGCTGGGCGTCATCTTCGTGGACGACGTCGACGACGTGCCCGCCGGCGCCCCCCTCATGCTCTCCGCCCACGGTTCGGCCCCCGACGTCGTGGCCGCCGCCCGGGACCGGGGCCGCTTCGTGGTCAACGCCGTGTGCCCCCTCGTCACCAAGGTGCACCACGAGGCCAAGGTCCGGGCCGGGAAGGGTTACACGATCCTCTACGTCGGCCACGCCGGCCACGACGAGGCGGTCGGCACCCTGGCGGTGGCCCCGCAGTCCATTCGCCTGCTGGAACACGAGGAGGACGTGGAGGCCGTCCAGGCCCTGGTGAGTGACCCGTCCAAGGTGGCGGTGCTGGCCCAGACCACTCTGTCCATGAACGACTGGAAGGGCATTCTCGACCGGGCCCGGGAGCAGTTCCCCGACCTGTGGACAGCCACCCGCGACGACCTGTGCTTCGCCACCACCAACCGGCAGGCGGCGCTGTCGGCCATCGCCACCGAAGCCGACGCCGTGCTCGTGATCGGCAGTGCCAACTCCTCCAACACGCTGGCCCTGGCCAAGACGGCCAAGGACGCCGGCTGCCCAGTGGTGCAGCGCATCAACGGGGTCGAGGAACTCGACGGCACCGCTCTGGCCGGCGCCCGGGTGGTCGGTGTGACGGCCGGGGCCAGCGCCCCCGAGGAACTCGTCCAGGCCGTCATCGACCGGCTCGCCCCTACCGGCGGCGTCGAGGAGTTCGACGTCACCGACGAGGACGAGTACTTCCCGCCGCCCCGGGAACTGCGGGAACTGATGGCCGCCGTCGACGTGGCCGTCGCCCTGTCCCTCGGCGGGAACCCGGCCGCCGCCGCCGCCCTCGGCGGGCCCTTCACCGGGGACCGCGCCGTCAACGCCTCGGAGACGCTCGCCGGTCTGCGCTAGAAGGAGACCCCCAATGCTCTACGAGACCATCACCTTCGAGGCCAAAGACGGGCTGGCCACGCTGACCCTCAATCGCCCCGAGGGGTTCAACTCGCTGAACGACACGCTGGCCGAAGAGGTCATCGACGCCCTCGACCAGACGGCCAAGGACGCCTCCGTCCGGGCCCTGCTGGTGACCGGCGCCGGTAAGGCCTTCTGCGCCGGGCAGGACCTCAAGTCCCTCGACCCGGACCGGCCGCTGGGCCAGCACACCGAGATGACCTGGAATCCGATCGTGCGCCGCCTCCACGACCTGGAGAAGCCGACCGTCGCCGCTCTGAATGGCGTCGCCGCCGGAGCCGGCGCCAGCGTGGCCCTGGCCTGCGACCTGCGGGTCGCCTCCGAGCGGGCCAGCCTCATCGTCGTGTTCTCCAAGGTGGGCCTCGTGCCCGACTCGGGGGCGACGTGGTTGCTGCCCCGTCTCGTCGGCGTGGCCAAGGCCCTCGAGCTCGCCTACCTGGCCGAGCCCGTCGACGCCGCCACCGCCCTCTCCCTCGGCCTGGTCACCAAGGTCGTGGCGCCGGACAGCCTGCTCGAGGAAGCGGAAGGGCTCGCCCGCCGCCTGGCCGACGGGCCCACGCTGGCCTACGGCCTGACGAAACGGGCCATGAACCGGGCCGCCACCATGTCGTTCCACGAAGCCCTGGACTACGAGGCGATGCTCCAAACCGTCTGCGGAGGCAGCGCCGACTACGCCGAAGGGGTGGCCGCCTTCACCGAGAAACGCCCGGCCCGCTTCCAGGGTCGTTGAGTCCGATGCCAGAAGCCACCGGAACCGCCACGACTGGAATAGTGGGAGTGGTGGGGGCCGGGACGATGGGCGCCGGCATCGCCGAGGCCGCCGCCCGGGGCGGGTGCACCGTCCGCCTCCACGACCCCTTCCCGGAGGCGCTGGCGCGGGGCATGGGCACCATCGAGCGCAACCTGGCCCGCAGCGTGAAGCGCAACAAGCTCGACGAGTCGGAGGCCAAAGTCGTCCTGTCCCGCCTGGAGCCGGTCGATGCCATCGACGGCCTGAGCGGTTGTTCCGTGGTCATCGAAGCCGTCTTCGAGGACCGGGCCGTGAAGGACGACGTGTTCCGCCGCCTCGATTCGGCCTGCTCCACCCCCGCCGTCCTCGCCACCAACACGTCGTCGCTGTCGGTCACGTCCATCGCCGCCGCGGTCACCGACCCGGGGCGGGTCGTCGGCATGCACTTCTTCAACCCGGCTCCCGTCATGCGGCTCGTCGAGGTGGTGGCCGGAGCCCGCAGCCGGCCGGAGGCGCTGGAAGCGGCCGAAGCGCTGGCGACGGCCATGGGCAAGACGCCGGTGCGGGTGGCCGACACGCCCGGCTTCATCGTGAACCGGGTGGCCCGGCCCTTCTACGGCGAGGGTCTGCGCCTGCTGGGCGAGGGCGTCGCCGGGGTGGACGAGATCGACGCCGCGGTGCGGGCTGTGGGCTTCCGCATGGGGCCGTTCGAGCTCATGGACCTCATCGGTATCGAGGTGAACCTGGCCGTCACCAAGACCGTGTGGGAGGCCACCTTCCACGAGCCCCGCTACCGGCCGCACACCATCCAGGCCCGGCTGGCCGAGGCCGGGATGCACGGCCGCAAGACGGGCCAGGGCTTCTACCGCTACGACGAGTCGGGCGCCCCGCTCGGCCCCTCCGAAGGCATCGCCCCATCCGAAGGCATCGTCCCGGGCGGCGGCACCCCCGCCCTGCCGCTGGGCGCCGAGGAGGTCGCGGCGGTGGCCGACATCCTGTCGCTGCCCTCCGTCGAAGGCACAGCCATCGAAGGCGCCGGCACCCAAAGCGCCGGCATCGCCGCCCGGTTGCTGGCCGCGCTGGTCAACGAGGCGATCTTCGCCGCCGACGACGGCGTCGCCACCCCGGCGGGCATCGACGACGCCATGCGCCTCGGCGCGAACCATCCCCGGGGGCCGTTCGAATGGCTGTCCACGCTCGGCCCCGGGTTGGTGCTGGCCGTGATGGACGGGCTGTGGAGCTGGTACCGGGAGGAGCGCTACCGCCCCGCCCCCGGACTGCGCCGGAGGGCGCAGGGCCGGTAGCGTCCGACACCGTCGGGGACACCCCGGGCCCCGAGGCCACCCAGGAGGAATCCATGCCCCGCGACCGGATCGTCATCGCCAACTGCGGCGGCTTCTGGGGCGACGACCCCACCGCCGCCCGCCGACAGGTGGAGGGAGGCCCGGTCGACTACCTGGTGATGGACTACCTGGCCGAAGTCACGATGGCCATCCTCCAGAAGCAGCGCCAGCGCCGCCCGGAAACCGGCTACGCCACCGACTTCATCGACCAGATGCGCGACGTCCTCCCGGCCTGTTTCGAAAAGGGGGTCAAGGTCATCACCAACGCCGGCGGCGTCAACCCCCTGGCCTGTAAGGCGGCGGTGGAGAAGCTGGCCGAGGAGATGGGCATCGCAGGGGGCGTCCGGGTCGGCGTCGTGCTGGGCGACGACATCTACGACAACCTCGACGAGGTCACCGCGGCCGGCGAGGCCCTGGTCAACATGGAGACCGGCCGGCCGCTCCGCGACGTCCGTCACGAGGTGCTGTCGGCCAACGTCTACCTCGGGGCCACGCCGGTGGTGAAGGCGCTGGAGATGGGGGCCAACGTCATCGTCACCGGGCGGGTCACCGACACCGGCGTGACGCTCGCCCCCATGATCTACGAGTTCGGCTGGGCGGCCGACGACTGGGACCACATCGCGGCGGGAATCATCGCCGGGCACATCATCGAGTGCGGCACCCAGTGCACCGGTGGCAACTTCACCGACTGGGAGAAGGTCAAGAGCTGGTCCAGCCTCGGCTACCCCCTCGTCCAGGCCAACTCCGACGGGACCTTCGCGGTGACCAAGCACCCGGGCACGGGCGGGATGGTCTCCGTCCACACCGTCAGCGAGCAGCTCCTCTACGAGATGGGCACGCCGGAGTACCTGTCGCCCGACTGCGTCGCCCGCTTCGACTCCATCACGCTCACCCAGGACGGCCCCGACCGGGTTCTCGTCTCCGGGGCCAAGGGCCAGCCCGCACCGCCCACGCTCAAGGTGTCGGTGTCGTTCGCGCACGGCTTCCGGGCCTTCGGTCGGCTCGTCGTGTCGGGTCCCGATGCGCTGGCCAAGGCCGAGAAGGTGGCCGAGATCTTCTGGGAGACCGCCGGCGGCACCGGCCTCTACGAGGACTCCCTCACCCAGTTCCTGGCCTGGAACGCCACGCACCCTCCCCTCACCGACGCCGAACCGTCGGAAGTGCTCATCCAGATGGCCGTGCGGGACCAGGACGAGAAGAAGATAAACCAGCGCTTCGGGGTCCAGGTCGTCCCCCGGGTGCTGGGCACCGTCCCCGGCATCACCTACCTGGCCGACCAGGGGCGGCCCCGGGCCTCCGAGGTCGTCGGCTACTGGCCCGCCCTCATCACCCGCGACCAGGTGCCCATGCGGGTCGTCGTCGGTGAGGACGAGGCCGAGGTGGCGCACCTGGATCTCACCTCCGCCGCCGACGGAACCGACTTCGCCCCCACCCCGGTGGCCCCCGTCGAAGTGGCCGAGACGGGCCGAACGGTGCGGGTCCCGCTGTCCCGGCTCTGCCTGGCCCGATCCGGCGACAAGGGCGACACCTGCAACGTCGGGGTGCTGGGCCGCAGCCCGGCCGTCTACCTCTGGATGCTGGAGACGCTCACCCCCGAGTTCGTGAAGGACCGCTTCGTGGGCATCTGCAAGGGCGAGGTCGAGCGCCACGACGTGCCCAACCTCCTGGGCGTCAACTTCCTGCTCCACGAGAGCCTCGGCGGCGGCGGCACCCTGTCGCTCCAGGTCGACGCCCAGGGCAAGACCTACGCCCAGTACCTGCTCGCCACTCCGGTCGAGGTCGACGAAGCGCTGCTCGAGACCATCGAGTCGTGACCCGGCGCTCCGCCGACACGATGGACGTACTCGGCCGCATCCGGGAGCGGGCGCGGGCCAAGCCCCACCGCATCGTCCTGCCTGAAACCGGCGACCCCCGGATCCAGGAGGCGGCCGTCCTGCTCGCCGCCCAGGGCCTGGCCGACCCGGTCCTGCCCGACGCCGCCCTCGTCGCCGCCCACCGGGACGAGTTCGCCGCCCGGTATCAGCAGCGGCGGGCGACCGCGGGCGTGGCCCTCACCGACGACGAAGCGGCCACGGCGGTGGAGGATCCGTTGCTCTTCGGAGCCCTCATGGTGGCCGCCGGGCTCGCCGACGGCTGCGTGGCCGGCTCGGTCGCCACCACCGCCGCCACCGCCCGGGCCGCCCTCCACGCCATTGGGCCGGCGACCGGCATTTCGATCGTCTCCAGCTTCTTCCTGATGGCCTTTCCCGACGGGCGCGGCTGCTACCTGTTCGCCGACTGCGCCGTCATCCCCGACCCGACCGCAGACCAGCTGGCCGACATCGCCGTCGCCTCCGCCCGCTCGGCCGCCCGGTTCCTGGACGACGAGCCCCGGGTCGCGCTGCTCAGCTTCTCCACCAAGGGCAGCGCCCGTCACGCCAAGGCCGACAAGGTCATCGCCGCCCTCGACCGGCTGCGCCAACAGGCTCCGGACCTCCTCGTGGACGGTGAACTCCAACTCGACGCCGCGCTCGTCCCCGAGGTGGCGGCCTCCAAAGCCCCCGGCAGCCCGGTCGCCGGGCGGGCCAACGTGCTGATCTTCCCCGACCTCGACGCCGGAAACATCGGCTACAAGCTGGCCCAGCACCTGGGCGGCGCGGCGGCGATCGGGCCCGTCCTGCAAGGCCTGGCCAAGCCCATGAACGACCTCTCCCGAGGATGTTCGGTGGCGGACATTGTCGATGTGGTCTGCATCACCGCCGTCCAGGCGGGAGGATCTCCGTAATTACCGCGTTACCGTCGAGCGACACCCTCGGCCTCGTCGAAGAGCACCTGGAGACTTGCCCGCAGCGTCTCGGTTAGAGCGGCGACATCCCCCCGGCGAACCGGACCCTCCCGCTCGGGCGGAGCAATCGGGTCCCCCACCACCAGCACGACCCGGCGCAGCTTCGGGATCTTGCGCCCCCGGGCCAGGATCTCCTCGCTGCCGCCGATGCCGACCGGCACGATCGGCACCCGCCCCCGGGCGGCCACGTAGGCCACGCCGTCGTGGAGGTCGTCGATCATCGGCCCACTCCGGCGGGTGCCCTCCGGGAACACGGCCAGCGGCTCGCCGCCCTCGACCGCGGCCAGCGCCGAGCGGAGGGCGGCGCGGTCCGGCACGCCGCGCTCGACCGGGAACCCGCCGAGGGCGGAGAGCAGCCGGGCCGACCACCCGTGCTTCCACAGCTCTGCCTTCCCCATGAAGCGGATCCGGCGCCGGGTGACGAAGGCCAGGAACGGTGTGTCGAGGATGGACCGGTGGGACGGCGCGAGCACGTAGGCCCCGGCCGCCGGGATCCGGTCCCGGTGCAGCACCCGGGGCCGCCACAGCACGGCGCACACCGCCACCACCAACGAGCGGGCCACGCCGTAGAGGACGCGCTCCTTTCGCCCGGGGCCAGATTCCCGCCTGGGGCCAGGCTCGGTCGTGCTCACACCGTGCTCACACTGTGCTCACACTGTGCTCACTGCGCTCACGCCGGGTCCAACGCCGTGCGGTAGCGCTCGACGATGTCGGCCACCACCTCGTCGACGCCGAGGCCGGTGGTGTCGAGCACGACCGCGTCGTCGGCCGGCCGCAGCGGCGACTGCGCCCGGGTGGAGTCGAGAGTATCCCGGCGCTCGATGTCGGCCAACGTGTGGGGCAACGTGTGGGGCAACGTGTGGGGCAACGTGTGGGGCAACGTGTCGGGCAACTCCGCCGGGGCGGTCGGCCCGGCGGTCTCGGCGTGGCGCCGCCGGGCCCGCTCCTCGGCGCTGGCCAGCAGGAACACCTTGAGCGTGGCGCCGGGGGCAACCACGGTGCCGATGTCCCGCCCTTCTACCACGGCGCCGTCGTGGGCGTCGATCCACTCCCGCTGGAGCCCGACCAGCACGGCCCGGGCCCGGGGTACGGCGGAGACGGCGGAGACCGCGGCGGTGACCTCCGGAGTCCGGATGAAGGCCCCGACGTCCTCGCCGTCCACCCGGAGCCCGCCCGGGGACAACTCGATCCGCACCTTTTCGGCCAGGGTGGCCACCGCCTCGCGATCCGCGGGGTCGATCCCCGCCCGGAGGACGGCCCAGGTGAGGCCCCGGTACATGGCGCCCGTCTCCAGCGTCGGGAAGCCGAGGGCGACGGCCACCGCCCGGGCGACGGTCGACTTGCCCGAGCCCGCCGGCCCGTCGATGGCGATGACCCGCCTCACGAGACGGGGGTCCTCATGAGTCGCCCGCCCGGGCCAGGTCCTCGCCGAACCGGGGGTAGGACGACGCTATGGCCCGCCACCCCCGGACGGTGGACGTGCCCTCGCAGGCGGTCGCGGCCACCGCCGCGGCCATGGCCACCCGGTGGTCGCCGTGGCTCTTGAGCAGACCGGGCCGCGGCCGGCCACCCTGAATGACGAGCCCATCGGGACGCGCCTCCACGGCGATGCCGAGCTGGGAGAGTTCCTGGGAGACGGTGCCGATCCGGTCCGACTCCTTCACCCGCAGCTCGGCGGCGTCGGCGATCTCCGTCACCCCCCCGGCGAAGGCGGCGGCGACGGCCAGAGCCGGAATCTCGTCGATGATCGACGGGATCTCCGCGCCGGCCATGCGGGTACCGGTCAAGGTGGACGCCACCACGTGGATGTCACCCACCGGTTCGCCGCCGCGTTCGCCCCGCACGTCGACGTCGATCCGGGCCCCCATGCGCCGGAGCACCTCCACGAATCCGATCCGGGTGGGGTTGAGGCACACGTCCTCGACCACGAGGTCGGAACCGGGGGTGACGCAGGCCCCGACCACGAAGAAGGCGGCGGCCGACGGATCGCCGGGAACCTCGAGATCGAAGGCGTTGACCGGCCCCGGCAGGACCCGCAGCCCTCCCGGGATCTTCTCGAGGCGGACCCCGACGGCCGGCGCCAGGCGCTCGGTGTGGTCCCGGCTCGGGGCCGGTTCGGTGATCTCGGTGGGGCCGTCGGCCTGCAGCCCGGCCAGCACCAGCGCGGTCTTCACCTGGGCGCTGGCCACCGTCAGGTCGTGGCGCCCCCCGGTCAGCCCCCCGCCCCGGACGGCCAGCGGGGCCAGCTGCCCGCCCTGGCGACCGTCGATGCGGGCACCCATCGCCCGGAGCGGTTCGACGACCCGGGCCATGGGCCGGCGGACGATGGAGGCGTCGCCGGTGAGGACGGAATGGAAGGGACGCCCCGACAGCAGCCCGGCCAGGAGCCGGATGGACGTGCCGGAGTTGCCGCAGTCGAGGATCACGTCCGGCTCGGACAGTCCGCCGAAGCCTCCGCCCCGCACCATCAGGCCCGAAAAGTGACTCAGCCGGTCACTCAGTTTGGCCGCCGGTTCCCGCACCTTCACCCCGAGCGCTTCGACGACCGCCCGCGTGCGGGCGACGTCGTCACCGTCAGCCAGGTTCGCCAGGCGGCACGTACCGTCCGCGACGGCGGCGAAGATGAGCGCCCGGTGCGAGATCGACTTGTCGCCCGGCACCCGGAGCCGGCCGGTGAAGGGCCGCGGCCCCGTCAGCTGCATCTCGGTCGGCAGCGTCCCGGTCGGGCCGGTCGTCCCGGCCAGCTCAGTCATCCCAGCCTCCGGCGGGCCACCCGGTAATGCAGCGCCTCCAGACCCAGGGCGATCGTCTCCGCTCCGCTCTCCGGGACCACCATGACGAGCACGCCGCCCTGGACCCCGGGGGTGATCTCCAGGTCGGCGATGTTCACGCCGTGGTGACCGGCCAGCGTCGTCACCTCGGCCAGCACGCCGGGGCGGTCGGGCACGGGAATGACCAGCTCGACCAGCGGGCCGGCGGCCGCGGACCGGGCGGGCAGGCTCCGGCCCTCGTCCCGGGCCCGTTCGAAGAACTCGAGCAGCGGGCCGCGCTCGCCCGCCTGGACCAACCCCCGGGCCCGGCCCAGCACCTCGAGGTAATGGTCGAGCGTTTCGACGATCGCCTCCCGGTTCTCGACGCAGATGTCGGGCCAGATGCCGGCGTCGCGCCCCGAGATCCGAGTCATGGCCCGGAAACCGCCGGCGGCCAACCGCTGCAGCGTGTCGTGGTTGGGGCTGGCGTCGGCGGCCACGTGCATGAGCGTGCTCGCCACCAGGTGGGGCACATGGCTGACGGTGGCCACCAGCGCGTCGTGAAGTTCGGGGTCGACGGCGACGACCTCCGCGCCGGCCGCGGCCACCAGGTCCCGGATGCGGGTGAACGCCTCAGGGTCCGTCCGCTCGGTCGGCGTCAACACCCACGTGGAACCGTCGAACAGATCGGCGGCGGCACCCTCGATCCCGTCGATGACGTCCTCGTCGGGCCCGCCCCGGGACCCGGGCCCGGCCATGGGGTGGCCGCCGACGAAGCGGGCGGCGGCCAGGTGGCTCTCCTCGACGGCGCGCACGACGGGCGCCTTGACCGAGCCCACGTCGGACACCGCCTCGACACCGGCGGTCAGGGCGGCCCCCACGATGGTGGCCACCGCCGAGACCGGGACGGCGACGAACACGGCACTGGCCCCGGCCAGCAGGTCGTCGAGGGACGCGGCGGCGTCGTCGATCGCGCCGAGTTCCAGCGCCCGCTGGAGGCGGTCGGGATCGGCGTCGTAGCCCCGTACCTCGACGCCGGCCCGCCGGAGGGCGAGTCCGAGGGAACCGCCGATGATGCCGGTCCCGACAATGCCAACCGGCTCCGAACTCCGCGATCCCGGTGCGTCCAACCCCTGTCCCCTACTCCTCAGGACTGCGCCCTTCTTCGGGCTACTCAGGGAGGTCGTCCCGTAGGCCACGGGCCCCCTCGAGGTAGACGTGGTGGAGGTCGGAGCGGGACAGGTCGGTATGGAAGTGCATCAGCACCCGGACGCAGAGCGGCATCCCGCCGACAATCCCCAGCTCCCGGGCGCAGAGCAGCGGGACGTCGCCGAGGCCGAGGGCCCGGGCGGCCGCCGCCGGGAACTCGGCGGTGACGTCGTCGGTGGCCGTGAAGATGAGGCTCACCAGGTCGTCGTGGGCGGCGCCGTTGCGGGCCAGCATCTCCTTCACCAGCCGCTGGGTCTTCTCTTCGACCTCGGCGCGGGTGTCGGCCTCAAGCGTGATCGCGCCCCGGAGGGCCAGTAGATGCACGCCCGGAGGTTACAGCCCGGGACTAGGCGCTCTCGTTGTCGCTCTGCAACCACTCCTGGGCCCACACCGGCGGGCACACCGGCGGGCCAACCGGTGAGACGGTGATCACCACCCCCGCGAGAAACCCCTCAAACAGACCGCCCACGAGGCCCAATGATACGCAAGTGGCATATCAATCACAAGAACTTCGCTGAACTAGGACGAACTACTGGAAAGGGGCGGCTAGATTGACAAAGCGGCTGGGAATGCTTGTAGCACCTCGCACTTTCGTTCATCATTCGCACGCAGAGCGCAAAGCGCGTGAACAGTGGGGACGGACAGTGGTTGCATCCTCGAAGACCGAGCCGGTTCGGAACACCGACTGGGCCGCAGCGGGGGCCTACCTCGGCGAGCACCGTCGGCGTCTGGGCCTGTCCAAGAACGAGGCCTCCCGGCGGGCTCGGGTCTCCAACACCACGTGGCGCCAGATCGAGGCGGGCCAGAACGACCACCCGACCGACGAGACGCTGGTGCGGATGTCCCGCGCGCTCATGCTGGATCCCGGCGACGTGATGAGCCGGTGCAACCGCCGCTACGTCGACGTGCCCTCCGTACGGGACCTTCCCCCGCTCGGCCCGCCCATGGCCCTGCTCGAGGTGCTCGAGTCCGACCGCCGCCTCGACCCGCGGGCCCGACGGGTGCTCATGGAGCTCTACGACCTGCTGGCTAGTCGCTGAGCACAACCATCCCGATGCTGTGCTTCTCGCCGGGCTTCTCGTCGGCGTCGCCGAGACCGTTCCCTGGCACCTGTCAACCCACCGCCAACTTGTGTAGCAGGGAAGGCAGGGCTCCGCCTGAACTTACTGAGCCTCTTCAGCCCCTACGGATTCGTAAAGAGAGCGCACTTCGGCGTGGGTGAGCGGCCGCCACTCCCCCGGCGCGAGCCCGTGGTCGACGATCGGCCCGAAGCGGATCCGGACGAGGCGCCGAACCGGATGCCCGACCGCGTCGAACATGCGGCGGACCTGGCGGTTCTTGCCCTCGTGGATCACGATCTCGACCGCGGCCCCCCCGGGCACCGAGTGGGTGAGGCGGACCCGGGCGGGGGCGGTGGGCCCGTCCTCCAGCTCGATGCCCGTCTCCAGCCGGCGCAGCGACGCCCGGCTGGGTGCCCCGTCGACGTCGGCCAGGTACACCTTCGGCACGCCGCGGCTGGGGTGGGTGAGCCCGTGGGCGAGGTCACCGTCGTTGGTCAGCAGCAGGAGGCCCTCGGTGTCGTAGTCGAGCCGGCCGACCGGGAAGATGCGCGGTTCGGCCGGGACCATCTCGACCACCGTCGGGCGGCCCTGGGGGTCGCTGGCGGTCGTGACCACTCCTCGGGGCTTGTTCAGCAGGTAGTAGACGAGTCCGGGCCGCACGCCGACCGGCACGCCGTCGACCTCCACCCGGTCGGCCTCGGGGTCGACGCGGCGCCCGAGTTCGGCCACCTCACCGTTGACGGTGACCCGGCCGTCGGCGATGAGGTCCTCGCAGACCCGGCGGGAACCGAAGCCGACCCGGGCCAGGATCTTCTGGAGCCGTTCACCGTCTGACTGTCCGGCTGGGCTCAGTTCGCTTCTGCTCAGTTCGCTTCTGGGGTCGGCGGCGCCGGAGTCCACTCTTCGCTCACCTCGCCGAGCTGGCTCTGACCCTCACCCGGCCGGCGGGCCCGGGACCGCCGCCGCCGCCGTGACGGCGGCCGCACCGCCGGGCGGGCGGCCTCCCGGAGCCGGGCTTCGAGGTCTTCCACCGCCTCCGCGCTCGGGACGAGGTCGGCCAGCGGCGGGAGCTTGTCCAGCGACTCGAGCCCGAGGCGCTCGAGAAAGAGGTTGGTCGTGCCGTAACGGGCCGGATGCCCCGGGCCGTCCTCCCGACCGAGCTCTTCGATGTAGCCCCGCCCCAGCAGGCTGCGCATGACTCCGTCGACGTCGACGCCCCGGACGGCCGACAGCTGGGCCCGGGTGACGGGCTGCTTGTAGGCGATGACGGCCAGGGTCTCCAGTGCGGCGCTCGACAGCCGGGAGTGCCGGCCCTCCAGCAGGTAGCGCTCGACGTAGGGGGCCAGGTCAGGGTGCGTCTGGAACCGGTAGCCCCCGGCCACCTTGACCAGCACGTAGCCCCGGCCGGAGCAGTCCGCCGCCAGCAGCGCGCACAGCCCCTCCACCTCGGCCACGGGCAGCTCCACCAGCTGGGCCAGCAGTTGCGGCTCCACCGGTTCGGTGGCGGCCATCAGCACGGCCTCGATCGCCCGGGCGGCTTCGTTGTTCACGGCAGGTCGTCGTGGTCGATCGGTCGGGAACGCACGACCAGCTCACCGAAGGCGGCCGCCTGCTCCAGATCCACGAGCCCCTGCTTGTACAGCTCGAGCACGGCCAGGAACTGCACGATGACCTCGATCGGCTCGGGTTCGTCCTCCATCAGGTCGCAGAAGGAGAGCTGCTCGCAGCGGGTCAGGGCGCTCACCACCCGGTCGATGGCATCGCTCACCGTGGCCCGGATGGGGGTCACGTGGTAGAGGTCGACGACCGGCCGCGGGGCCAGCGCCCGCCACAGCGCTTGGCGGAGCTGCCCGGCGTTGACCGACTCGAGCGGGTCGACGTCGACGGAGGCCAATGGCTCCTCCGGGCCGGCGCGCCGGGGGGCGCTGCGGTCGGCCAGGCGGATCATCTCGGCCAGGGCCCTGGCGGCCTCCCGGAAGGTGCGGCCCTGGAGGAGGCGGGCCAGCAGCACGTCGCGGTCCTCGGGGAGGGGCAGATCCTCGTCCGGGGCGTCGTCGTCGTCGCCGGCCAGCAGGAAACGGGTCTTGAGCTCGACCAGCGTCGCCGCCAGCACCAGGAACTCGGTGGTCTCCTCGAGGTCGGCCGCTCCGGCCTCGGCCGCCTCGGCCAGGAAACGTTCGATGAGCGCGGCCAGGCAGATCTCGAAGACGTCGAGCTCCTGGCGCGTGACCAGTTGGGTGAGGAGCTCCAGGTCACCCTCGAAGACGGGCGTGTGCACCTCGTACGGCATTGAGAGAGCAGGCTAGTGCGGGAAATCGACCGACCCCGGGAACCATGTCGCCGCTACCGTGGCGGCCCATGGCGGCTCGCATCTTCTCCGGCATCCAACCGACGGGCGACGCCCACCTGGGCAACTACCTGGGCGCGGTGCGCAACTGGGTCGGCTACCAGGACGACTACGACGCCGTCTACTGCGTCGTCGACCTGCACGCCATGACGGTCAATCACGAGGCGGCCGGCTTCCCCGACCGGGTGCTGCGCAAGGCGATGGAGCTGATGGCGGCCGGGCTCGACCCGGAGCGATGCCTGCTCTTCATCCAGAGCCACGTCCCCCAGCACACCGAGCTGACCTGGATACTCAATTGTGTGGCCACCGTGGGCGAGCTGCGGCGCATGACCCAGTTCAAGGACAAGGCCGATAAGGGCGGGGGCCAGGAGTCCTCGACCGCCGGCCTCTTCGACTACCCCGTCCTCATGGCCGCCGACATCGTGCTCTACGACACCAACCTGGTGCCCGTCGGAGACGACCAGCGCCAGCACCTGGAGCTCACCCGCGACATCGCCACCCGGTTCAACCACCGTTTCGGCGACGTCCTGGTGGTCCCGGAAGCCGCCATCGGAAAGGTCGGGGCCCGGGTCATGGACCTGCAGAACCCGACGGCCAAGATGTCGAAATCCGACCTGTCGCCCATGGGCAGCGTGCTGCTGGTCGATCCACCCGACCTGGTGGCCAAGAAGATCCGCTCGGCGGTGACCGACTCCGGGCGCGACGTCCGCTACGACCGGGAGGCGAAGCCGGGTGTCTCCAACCTGCTCGACATCCTCTCGGCCACCACCGGCCGGCCCGTGCCCGACCTCGAAGCCGAGTACGGCTCGGCCGGCTACGGGACGTTCAAGTCGGCCGTGGCCGACGCCGTGATCGAGTCGCTCACGCCGGTGCGGGAGCGCTTCGAGGCCCTCCAGGCCGACCCGGCGGAGGCGACCGCCGCCCTGCGGAAGGGGGCGGAGAAGGCCGAAGAGATCGCGGCCGGCGTGCTCGACCGGGTCAAGCGGGCCGTCGGCCTCACCGTGGCCTAGACAAACAAAACAGGCGGGTGAGACCGTTCGCGGCTCGGTCTCACCCGCCTGATTGTCGCAGTGGCAGCAGGGTGGTACGGCTCAGCCTCCGGTGGCGACGGAGGCTGTTGACCTCGTCGAGCGACGCTGCCCTCGGGCTGCCCGGCAGCGGTACCGGGTGACCCTGAGGCGGCAGTGGCGCCGTCACTCGACGCTCGTTCCAGCAACTTCAGCGGTTGGAGCAGGACCTGACTTGCGTCCGGTGCGCTTGTCCCTGGTCTGGCTGGGAACCCACTCACCGGCTACAGGTGAGATCTTGCCATCGGTACAAGACGACGCCGACACATTCATGTTGCGATCAAGTGACGAAGTGAGTCAGTCGGTGTCGGCCTCGGCCAGGGCCTCGGCCACGGGACCGGGAACGACCGCCGGGTCCACCGGGAACCGGTGGTGGTGCCCCGCCGCCCAGTGGGCCGCCTCAGCCCGACCACCGGCCGCCCGGATCATCTCGGCGCCGATCTCGTCGTGGCGGCGGTAGCGGGCGAAGCGCCGCCTGAGGCCCCCTCGGGCCTCCCAATCCTCCAGCCGGCCGCCCGCCACTTTGCCCGCCAGGGTGGCCAGCACCCGGCCGTAGATTCCCGGCTCCGAGTCGAGCTTTCCGACGTCGTGGAGGAGGGCGGCGGCGAGCCACCGGGGGTCGCCGGCGTAGGCCGTGCCCGACAGCGCCGCTTCGACGCGCCGGGCCACTTCGGCGGTGTGACGCCGATCGTGGCCCGGCTGGCGGCGCCACAGGTCCAACTCGCCCGGCTGCAGCAGGGACGCCACCCACTCCCGGTCGGCCGGGGTGGCCCCACCCGGCCGGTGGGCGCCGACGAAGCGCCCGGCCAGGTGCATCCACGAGCTCACATCCACGAGCTCACAGCACGAAGCGGGCCAGCATCCGAGCGAAGGGCAGCATGATCGTCTCGAAGACCCGGAAGTAGAAGAGGCCCACGAAGATGATGAGGAACCCGTAGGGCCGGATCTTCCACCAGGTCGGCAGGAACCGGGAGGGGAGCACCCGCTCGATGAGCGACGACCCGTCGAGGGGCGGGATCGGCAGCAGGTTGAAGAGGCCGAGGAACAGGTTGACCATGGCGAAGAGCCAGAAGACCTCGAAGGCGGTGATCCCCGGGTCGTCGAAGCCGTAGACGCCGTTGGCCGGGGCAACCGCCCGAGCGGCCAGGGCCGCCAGCATCATGAGGGTGAAGTTGGTGAAGGGGCCGACGAGGCCCACGAAGAGCATCTGCTGGCGGGGCTTGCGCAGCCTCGCCGGGTTCACCGGCACCGGTTTCGCCCAGCCCAGCACCGGCGCCGGTATGCCGGCGATGCTCTGGGCCAGGATGGCGAAACCGGGCAGGATGATCGAGCCGAGCGGGTCGATGTGGGGAATCGGGTTGAGCGTCAGCCGCCCCGCCCGCTTGGCCGTGTCGTCCCCGTAGATCAGGGCGACCACCCCGTGGCTGATCTCATGGAGGATCACGGACGCGATGAGGGCGCCGTAGAAGACGAAATGGGCGGCTTCGAGGTTCAACGGCGCGACGAGGTGCAGGCCATGCAGTGCCGGGCGGCAGGCATTGCCTCCAGCCGGGCTTCGGGGATGGGCTGGCCACAGGCTTCGCAGGTTCCGTAGGTGCCGCGGTCGAGCTTGGCCAGGGCGTCCTCCACCTCGGCCAGCGTCTCCAGCAGGCTTCCGGACAGCGCTTCCACCTCGCCCCGCTCGGCCGTCACCTGGCCGGAGTCGGCGAAGCCCTCGTCGAAGGCGAGCCGGGCACCGCCGTCATAACCCATCTGTTCGAGCTGCCCGCGGATCCGGATCTGCTCCTCTTCGAGCTGGGCGCGGTGCGTCGCGTGGGTCACGTCGGCCATAACCGTCAGTCTAGGCAGACCCAGCCGACTCGGGGGATTGCCGCTCACCCTTCGACATCGGGCCAGAGACGGACTCAGCAGGCGGCTCCGACAGGCGGGCCCGGGGGTGAGCCGACTCGTACACCGCCCGGAGCCGGCTCTGCGTCACCTTCGTGTAGACCTGAGTGGTCGAGACGCTGGCGTGACCCAGGAGTTCCTGGACGACCCGCAGGTCGGCGCCGTGTTCCACCATGTGCGTGGCGCACGAGTGCCGCAGGACATGGGGGGAGAGGCGCCCGCCCAGTCCCGCGGCGACGCCGTGGCGGCGAATGATCTTCCAGCAGCCCTGCCGGGTGAGCCGTCCACCCCGGGGGTTGATGAACAGGGCGTTGGCGTCACTGTTTCTCCCGGAACTGTTTGTCCCGGACTTGGGCCGGGACCGGGAGAGGATCTCGTTCCGGGGAGGAAGCCAGGCCTCGATGGCACCCGACGCGGCCCGACCGACGGGCACGATCCGTTCCTTGGACCCCTTCCCGAAGGCCCGCAGGAAGCCGCCGGTGAGGTCCAGGTCGGCCAGGTTGAGGCCGACGAGTTCCGAGATCCGCAGTCCGGTGCCGTAGAGCGTCTCCAGGATGGCCCGGTCGCGCCGGGCGGCGGCGTCGTCGCCGGTCACGGCGGCGAGCAGACCGTCGATCTCTCCTTCGGTGAGGGCTTTGGGGATCCCCTGGGGGACCCGGGGCGCGGCGACATCCTCGCTCGGGTCGACACCGGCGTCTCCCTCGGCGGTGCAGAAACCGTGGAAGGAACGGACCGCGACCAGCGCCCGGGCCACCGACGACGCCCGGTAGCGGACCTGGCCGTCCTCATCGGTTTCCGCCCGCAGGGCTTCCACGAACGCCCCGACGGTGGCTTCTTCCACCGCCGCGGGGTCGGTGATGCCCCGGCGCCGCAGGAAACGTTCGTAGCCGGTGAGGTCCCGGCGGTAGGCGGCCAGGGTGTTGAGGGCCAGCCCCCGCTCGACGGCCAGCCAGACCTCGTGCTCGGCCCTCGCCCGGGTCAGCGCGTCCGAGCCGCCCAACACTTCAGGCACCCGACACTTCAGGCACCCAGCACTTCGGCCAGGGGAGCCGCCGGCAACCGCAGGGCCTCCGCCACCGCCGGGTTCACCACGTGGCCACCCATGGTGTTGAACCCGTTGACCAGCGCCGGATCGGTGCTCACCGCGCCGGCCGGCCCGTGGACGGCCAGCTCCACGAGGTAGGGCAGGGTGGCGTTGGCCAGGGCGTAGGTCGACGTGTGGGGCACGGCACCGGGCACGTTGCCCACGCAGTAGTGGAGAACCCCGCCGACCTCGTAGACCGGGTTGTCGTGGGTCGTCTCCCGGGAGGTCTCGATGCAGCCTCCCTGATCGATGGCCACATCGACGATGACGGCGCCGGGCTTCATGGTGGCCACCATCTCGGCCGTGACGAGCTGGGGCGCCCGCCCTCCGGGCACCAGCACCGCGCCCACCAGCAGGTCAGCGTCGGCCACGGCCCGCTCGACCGCTCCCCGATTCGAGGCCAGCGTGAGGATGCGCCCCCGGTGGATCTGGTCGACCCAGCGGAGCCGGTCGAG